>JAAYVJ010000062.1 GCA_012517265.1 Planctomycetota bacterium
CAGAACAGCTTGCGAATCTGGCGGCCTCGCGAGGCGACAAAAGCCTTCGTCTCTTGAATCCACTTTCGCACGTTCTGGTATGGTCCCTCAAAGACCTTGCTGACGAACGTGCCGGAGATCGTGACGTTCTGGGAATCCGGAATCTCCTTCGGGACACTGATGTAGACATCCGCTCCCCAGAGCGAATTCTCGTCGCACAGGACAATCGTGTCGTTCGACTTCGCCCCCGCGGCCTCGATCTTCCGCATGTTCCGCACCATCACCGCCCCAAAGTTCAGCGGAATGTGCAGAAAGCTCCGCACCCGGTCCTTCACGAACCGCTTGTCCTGCCAGGTCAACTCCTTCTCCTCCCACGGCCCCGGGTCAAACCGCGGACAACACTCGGCAATCTCGTCGCTTGCCATAATTCACTCCTTCTTCCTTTCCTCGATACTCCGCCTCATTCGTCCTTTCATTTCCGCCCTTGGAATGCCCTTCAGGACGAGTACGTTTTCGTTGTAATGTTTCATGGACATCACAAGCCCTTTGATTCTGGGCTCGTTGCACCCTGCCCAGATGCAGCGACATTGTTTCACTGAGAAGGTCACGTCGGGATACTCGCGGTCTCCCGTGCTCGGCGCCACGCTCAGAACGTACTGGCACAATACGAATGAACGGCTTCATGACTCATCTCCCGGTTTTCATCCCCCTTCCAATTCCCGTTCGACGACTGGGAATAGGGTAACACAGGCCGGTGAGTGAGTCAATGCTGCCGGGAAGGACAAATCTGTTGCGTTTTGCAGACCGGGCTGGCACGATGGTGCTTTGGGCGAACGGTCTGGTTCGCCTGAGAGTATAGTCCAGGACGTCCCTGCCGTCGCGGACGGGGACGCAGCCTGTGATTGAACCGGTGTGCACGGCACACCCGACGGAGGTTACCGGTTTCGGACAAAGGGGCCACCTATGAAGAACCATCCCATCTCCAGACGACAATTCATCGAACGGACCGCCGCTATCGCCGGCGGAGTCATCCTCACGCCCCTGGCGGCGGCTCAGACGACCAGGAAGACCGCAGCGGACCAGGTCCCGCTGGGCAAGACCGGCCTGAAGGTCAGCCGGCTGAGCATCGGGTGCGGCACCAGCAGCGGGCGCGTCCAGAAGGACCTGGGCGTCGAGGGCTTCAACCGCCTCGTCCGCTACGCCTACGACCAGGGCGTCACCACGATCGACATCGCTCAATCGTATCAGACGCACAGCATGCTCAAGGACGCCATCAAAGGGCTGCCCCGCGAGAAAATCTTCATCCAGACCAAGATGGGCGGCGTGCCGGCCGATCCGATGGCGGAGATCGACAACTATCGCAAGATCTACGGCGTCGACTACATCGACAGCCTGCTCGTCCACTGCACGATCGCGCCGAACTGGGAGGAGGAACGCAAGCGAACCATGGACGCGATGCAGGAGGCCAAGGAAAAGAAGATCATCCTCGTCCACGGCGTCTCCTGCCACAGCCTGCCGGCCCTGAAGCGGTCGGTCGAGCTCGACTGGGTGGACGTCCACCTGGTCCGCGTCAACCCGCAGGGCGTCGCGATGGACACGCCGCGAACGGACACCTGGAACGCCCCGAGCGACGAGTCGCACGTGCCGGCCGTCATGGAGCAGATCAAGCTGATGCGGCAGAAGGGCCGCGGCATCATCGGCATGAAGATCATCGGCGAGGGCCGCTTCACGAAGCCCGAGGACCGCGAAAAGAGCATCCGCTTCGCCATGCAGTGCGGCCTGCTCGATTGCGTCACGATCGGCTTCAAGAGCACGGCCGAGATCGACGAGGCGATCCAGAGGATCAACGCCGCGTTGGCGGAGGTCGCGTAAGACAAGTGTGAAGTAGGAAGTCTGAAGCGTGAGGTGAAGAGCGTGATCCAGGTCCCGTCCCAAACGCGGCTCCTGCTCCGCCAAGTAGTCAATGGCAAATCGCAAATAATACATTCCGAGGGGTTTTCCATGAAGTACCGTGCCGTCGCCGTTGTGTGCGTCGCGCTACTGGGTCTCGCCGGTCTGTGCGTCTTCGCGGCCCAGGGGAGCGACAAGACCAGTCCCGAGTTCCGCAAGCAGTTCGTCGACAACTTCAAACGCACCGGCCTGAACACCACGCCGGGCGACGCGATGATGCTCCGCATCCTCGTCGAGGCGGCCCGCGCCAAACGAGGCGTCGAAGTCGGCTCGGCCAGCGGGTTCGGCGCGATCAACATGGGAATCGCCTTCGAACGCACCGGCGGGCACCTCTGGACGCTCGACATCGATCCGACCGCGATCAGGGAGACCCGGGAGAACCTGGCGGCGATTGGCTTGGAGAACGTCGTAACGGCCGTCGAGGGCGACGCCCTGAAGACGCTCCCCACGATCGAAGGCCCGATCGACTTCGTCTTCATCGACGCCGTGAAGCAGGACTACTTCAAATACTTGAAGCTCATCGAGCCCAAGCTCTCGCCGGGCGCGGTGGTCGTCGCGGACAACACGATCCAGTCGGCCCGCGCGATGAAGGACTACCTCGACTACGTCCAGAACAGCCCCGATTACGACACGGTGACCATCCGCTCCTCCATGGAGAAGAACGACGGCATGACGATCAGCTACAAGATCAAGTGACAGACGATGACCGGCACGCGGGTCGCCCAGATGAACCACGTGGAACGGTTCCGTGCGGTGATGGGTTTCCTCGGCGTGGACCGACTCCCTCGGTGGGAGTGGGCCATGTGGTGGGATCAGACCATCGACCGATGGCGCGGCGAGGGACTGCCGGCGCGGTGCCAGAGCGTTTTCGACATCTCGCAGTACTTCGGACTGGACCCCTACATGCAG
>JAAYVJ010000063.1 GCA_012517265.1 Planctomycetota bacterium
GAAGACGCATCATCACGAACTCAGTCGCGAGCTGGGGCTGATCGCCGCGATCGCCTGCGGCGTGGGCTCGATGATCGGCTCGGGCATTTTCAAGAAGCCCGGGCTGATGGCGGCGCAGTTGGGCTCGCCCGAGCTGCTCGTCCTGGTCTGGGTCGTCGCGGGCGTTCTGACGCTCTTCGGTGCGCTCTCCATCGCGGAGATCTCCGGCATGTTCCGCGACCCCGGCGGCCAGTACATCTACTTCAACAAAGGCTACAACCGTTTCGTCGGCTACCTTTACGGCTGGGCGGTCTTCATCGTCATCCAGACCGGCTCCATCGCCTCGATCGCCTACGTCTTCTCGGATTCGCTGAACTACTTCGTGCCGTTGCCGCGACTGCCCGAGGCGTGGGAGCAGTGGGCCATCCCGGTTCCTTTCATCGGCGCGATGACGCCGTTCAGATTCATCGGCCTGAAGCTCTGCACCATCGCCCTGGTCATGTTCCTGACCGGGATCAACTACCTGGGCGTCAAACTTGGCAGCGCGATCCAGGTCGTCTTCGCGGCGATGAAGGTATCGATCATCCTGGGCATCGTCGTGCTGGCCTTCACGCTGGGACACGGGGACTTCGCGAATCTGACTCACGCCGCGGCCGGCGCGGGCTCCGGCGCCGGCTCGTCTTCGGTCTTCCTCATGATCATCATGGCGATGGCGGGGGCGTTCTGGGCCTACGACGGCTGGATCAACGTCACTTACATGTCCGGCGAGATCCGCGACGTCCAGCGGAACCTGCCGCGATCGATGGCCATCGCGGTCACGATCGTCATCGGCGTGTACGTCCTGGTCAACCTGGCGTACATCTACGTGATCCCGGTCGACCGGATCGCGCAGAACTACCGTGCGGCCGAGGCCTCCGGCGGCGGCTACATCGTCGCGATCGACGTGGCCAACACCTTCCACGGCCACTGGGGCGGCGCGATCATCGCGGCGGCCATCATGGTCTCGACCTTCGGGGCCGTCAACGGGACGACGATGATGTCGGCGCGGGTCTACTTCGCCATGGCGAGGGAGGGCCTGTTCTTCCGCGGTCTCGGCCAGGTGCATCCTCGCTACCGCACGCCGGGGCGGTCCCTGCTGGTTCAGGGTCTGTGGACCTCGGTGCTCGTCCTGAGCGGGACCTTCGACCAGTTGACGGACATGCTGATCTTCGTCAGTTGGATCTTCTACGCGCTGGCCGCCGGGAGCGTCTTCACGCTCCGCAGGCGGATGCCCGACGAGCCTCGGCCGTACAGGGTCTGGGGCTATCCCGTGACGCCGATCCTGTTCATCGCGTTCGCCTCGGTCTACGTCGTCTTCACGCTCTACTCGGACATCCTGAGCTTCCGCAAGGGCGAGACTCCGCTGATCAACTCGCTGATGGGTTTGGTCTGGGTCGCCCTGGGGATTCCGGGCTACCTCTATTGGAGCTACAAGAAGAACCGCGAGGCGGCGTAGGGCAGCATCTGTACATTGGGGGCAGCGGCGCCGGCCAGCGACGTCACGGTCGCAGTTTGGCGAACAGCCGCTGTCGCTCGACCAGGCCGGAGGTTGCCGGGGGCTTCCATTGGCGGCGGGCGGATTCGAAGGCGTCGGAGAGTTGCTCTATGGCGGCTGCGGTGTCGCTGTTGCGAATCTCCTCGGTGCGCAACCGTTCGAGCGCGGGGCCTGCCTCTTTCCATGTCTCGACCCAGCGGCGTATGAGTTGTTCCTGCGGCCTGTCCATAGCCCTATTCTACAGGAAGCGTGCCCTCTTCGACAGAGAAAAGGACTGACGACGGCCTTCCAACTTCACACTTCAAACTTGACACTCTCTTACCCCACCAGGCCGGGGACGAGGAGGCCGCCGGCGAGGGTGAGGCTGCCGACGTTGTGCAGGAGGATCGTGAGCTGGTTGGCCCGGTACAGGCCCGGCTTGACCAGATCGGTGGGGTTGGCGGCCCGCATGGCGAAGATCGCGAACGGGAGGGTCAGAAGGTAGAAGAGGCCGGCGAAGAAGGTTGCGTTTCGCGCGAGCATGAGGGTGGCTGCGGCGTAGGTGGCGATCAGGGACCAGCGGTAGATCTGGATGCAGGCCGGGACGCCCAGGAGGACGACCATCGTCCGTTTGCCGACCTGGCTGTCGGCCGGAAGGTCCGGGAATTCATTGATCAGGATGACCAGGAAGATCAAGATCGCGACGATCACCGCCGGCAGCAGGGGCAGCCAGTCGACGGACTGGGCCTGGAGATAGTACGAGCCGTAGACCGGCAGGATGCCGAAGAGGAATCCGATCAGGACTTCCCCCACGCCGCGATAGCCCAACTGGATGGGGCGGGCGGTGTAGAAGAACGCCCCGAGCACGCCGATGACGCCGATCCCGAGGATGAAGAGGCTCCCGGTCCTGGCGACGATGATCAGGCCGATGAGGACGCCGAAGGCCAGGTAGACCAGGCCCGCCAGGAGGGTGGCTTTGGGCGAGAGGATCCCCCTTTGGATGTACTGCCGGCCGCCGGAGAAGGGGGTGGGATGCTCGTTCACCCAGTCATTTCGCGAGAGGGAATCGAAATAGTCGTTGACGACGTTTGCCCCGGCGTGCAGGGCCATGATCGAGATCATCGCCAGGAGGAACAGGCCGACGTTGAAGCCGCCGGTCACGGCGTACCCGAGCGCCGAACCCACCAGCACGGGGGCGGCGCTGGCTCCCAGATATTGGGGTCGGGAGGCCAGAAAGATGACGCTCAGTTCAGCGGGCAGCGCTTGGATTCTCATGACGGTCTTTCCCAGGGCGACTTTCTTCGAACCACGGCAGGGAACAGGATTGTAAACCATTGCCCGGCGGTGTCAACCGGGTGGTGTTTCTGCCTCGCCGTCGGCCGGCCCTGCCAGCATGGCAGAAGGGGGATTGCCGCCTGCAATTTTGCCAGACGCCTCGGCGGGGTGGGGTATGGACGTAAGTACTTGATGGAAATGGGTTTGTGGAATCATCTCGCCGTGTCTGCCTCCTGGCACACCATTTGCGGCAATGTTTTGGTACGGTGCATCTATGGCTACTTCGTGGTCACAAGTCGGTGGCGTGAACGTTCTGGCCAGTGCGGCTGACTGGGCCTGGCCCGACGCGGTGCGCAGCATTTTCAAGCCGCGAGGCGTGAATCTGCTGATGGCCGAGAACGCCGGGGAGTTCGTCAATATCATCGCGACGACCCGAATTCATACGGCCATCGTGGACGCGGATTGCCAGCGGTCCAACGGGCTGGCCACCGTCAAGATCATCCGGCGGGATTACCCCCTGGTGCCGTGCATCGTGTTGACGCACAGGGCGGACAAGGAGCTTCTGGGCAAGGCCCTGCAGCTTGAGGCCGTGGGCGTGGTCGCTAAGCCGGTGAACATGGATATCCTGCAGCGGCTGCTCAATCGCGTGTTTCTCAAGCGGTACGACAGCGACCTGTTCGCCTGATGAAGGCAAGTGAGAAGTGGAGTTCTGGAAAATGGAGAATCAGGCCTGAATGCTTCAAGGAAATGTGCTTCACGATTTCCCTGAAGCATCGGCCTGTATCGTTCTGTATCCGGCTGCCGGCATTTGGGAATGAAAAACCCAGAACCGTGGTTCTTCATCCCCAAATCAGGCCCGATTCTCCATTTTCCAAGACCACATGGCCAATAGGACTGAATTCGAAGAATAGTGGAAAGGAGCAAGAACACATGAAGATTCGACCCTTGGGAGATAAGGTGCTTGTAGAGCGCGTCGAGGCGGAAGCGAAGACGGCCGGCGGGATCGTGCTGCCGGACACCGCCAAGGAGAAGCCGCAACGGGGCAGCGTCGTCAGCGTCGGCGAAGGCAAGCTGCTCGAAGACGGCACCCGCAGGCCCGTTCAGGTCAAGAAGGGCGACCTGGTGCTCTTCACCAGCTATGCCGGCAGCGAGATCAAGGTCGACGGCAAAGAGTACCTGATCATGGACGAGTCGGACATCATGGCGGTGATCGAAAAGTAAGTGGGAAGTTGTCAGTTGACAGTTGGCAGTTGGTCCAAGCCTGAGAACTGGGAACTGTGAACTTCAAACGACAGAGAGAAGGAGTACTGAAAACATGGCAGCTAAGAAAATAGCTTTCGGAACCGACGCCCGCGCGGCGATCCGGGACGGCGTGAAGAAGCTGGCCGCCGCGGTGAAAGTGACCCTGGGTCCGGCCGGCAGGGTCGTGATTCTGGAGAAATCCTTCGGCTCGCCGACCGTCACGAAGGACGGCGTGACCGTCGCGAAGGAAATCGAGCTCGAAGACGCCTATGAGAACATGGGCGCGCAGATGGTCAAGGAAGTGGCTTCCAAGACCTCGACCGTCGCCGGCGACGGCACCACGACCGCCACGATCCTGGCCGAGGCGATCTTCGAGGAGGGGCTCAAGAACATCACCGCCGGTGCCAACGCGATGCAGGTCAAGAAGGGCATCGACATGGCCGTCGAGACGATCGTCGATGAACTCCACAAGATGAGCACGACGGTCGAGTCCAGCAAGCAGATCGAGCAGGTCGCCGTATGCTCGGCCAACCAGGACTTCGAGGTCGGCAAGAAGCTGGCCGAGGCCATGGACAAGGTCGGCAAGGACGGCGTCATCACCGTCGACGAAGGCCAGTCGCTCCAGACCGAGGTCGAGCTGGTCGAAGGCATGCAGTTCGACAAGGGGTACCTCAGCCCGCACTTCGTGAACAACCTCGAAAACATGTCCGTCGTGCTGGACAAGCCGTACATCCTGGTCCATGAGAAGAAGATCAGCGCGGTCAAGAGCCTGGTTCCGCTGCTGGAGAAGGTGGCCAAGCAGGGTCGTCCGCTGCTGCTGATTGCCGAGGACGTGGAGGGCGAGGCCCTGGCGACCCTCGTGGTGAACAAGCTGCGCGGCGTGCTGCAGGTCGCGGCCGTGAAGGCCCCCGGCTTCGGCGACCGCCGCAAGGCCCTGCTCAGCGACATCGCCGTGCTGACCGGCGCCGAGCCGATCTTCGAAGATCTCGGGCTGGACCTCGAGCACGTCGAGCTCCGCCAGCTTGGTCAGGCCAAGCAGGTCACCATCGACAAGGACAGCACCACGATCATCGAAGGCGCCGGCAAGACCGAAGCCATCAAGGGCCGGATCGAGCAGATCAAGGCCGAGATCGAGAAGTCGACCAGCGACTACGACATCGAGAAGCTCCAGGAACGGCTGGCGAAACTGGCCGGCGGCGTCGCCAAGATCAACGTCGGCGCGGCCACCGAGGCCGAGATGAAAGAGAAGAAGGCCCGCGTCGAGGACGCGCTGCACGCCTGTCGCGCCGCGGTCGAGGAAGGCATCCTGCCGGGCGGCGGCACCGCCATGCTGCGCTGCCTGCCCGCGCTGGACAAGATCAAGGCCAAGGGCGACGAGCAAATCGGCGTGGACATCGTCCGCCGGGCGGTCCTGGCCCCGATCAAGCAGATCGCGCAAAACGCCGGCCTGGACGGCTCGATCGTCGCCCAGAAGGTCATCGAGAGCAAGGAGAAGAACTTCGGGTACGACGTGATCAGCAAGCAGTACGGCGACATGATCAAGTTCGGCGTGATCGTCCCGACCAAGGTCGAGCGAACCGCGTTGCAGAACGGCGCCTCCATCGCGTCGCTGCTGCTGACGACCGACGCGATCGTCAGCGAGATCCCCGAGAAGAAGGAAAAGCCCGCGATGCCTCCGGGCGGCGGGATGTACTGAGAATCGCGGATCCTGCCCCCTCGGCGGACAACCCTGAGCGGCGCAGGCTTCGAAGTCTTTGACAAATCGGCGGGTCCCGAGTGCGTGGGACCCGCCTTTCTTTTTAGTGTGCCAGGCACGGCACGATGACTTGGAGGTGCAAGTCCTCGGGAGACCTTGACGGCAGGGACTCTCAGCGGAGCGGCAAGGGCTGTCGCCGCGAGGCGGTCGAGCGGATGATGGCGTCCTGGGAGCGGTTCCTGCAGAAGAAACTTCGTCTGAAGATCAATCGCGACGAGGGCGCGGCGGCTCGACCCATGCACGAGGCGGTTCCGAATGCCTGGTTGCGTCCACAGGGTCTCGTGAGCTTTGTCCAGGAGCATCGACGTCTGGTGCGCTCGGCCTGAACCGCCGCATGCGGACCCGTACGTAGAGTGGCGTGGGAGGTGAAGGCGAGCAATCGCCTCCGCCTACCCGATAGCGTGCAGAGTCTTGCTTGGAGTTTTCTTTGGAGTGACATGCTATGCCGTTTCAGTTCTATTCGAATCTGTTCTCCCGGGCCTCGCGGAGCATGGCTTCGGGGATCATGGTCGTCGGTCTGCTGCTGATCGGCTTCGGCTTGCTCATCTTCGTGCTCCGCGATCTGTTCGCGTTCCTGGCTGCGGCGTTGTTCTTCACGGCCGGCGCAGGCTGCATGGCCTTCGCGGCCAAGGTCTTTTGGATCCAGTGGCGTCTCGACCGGTCTCAGTCGCCCGACGACGAGGACATCGGCCGGATCAATGTCCGCATTCACGCCGAGGACCGAGACGAGTTCTGACGTCCGCGCGGCGGACGCGGGAAGCGCGCCCCACGATCCTCTCACAGCCTTTGCGCAGGAGAGACGCTCCGGGGTTCGCCCAGCGTCTTTCCCGACTGCTGTGAGAACTCCGCGATGGCCTGATGGGGTCGGGCCAGGGATTCTCGCCTTCCTCGGGCCGTCGCAATGGCTCGTTCCATGTTGGATCGAAACGCCTCCGGGGTGAATCGCCGGCGGACCGTCAATCGGGCCTGGCGGCCCATCTCCAAGGCCAACTCCTTGTCGTCGAGCAGAAGCCTCGCGTAGTTGCGCAGTTCCTTGGGGTCGTCGGAAAGGAACCCGCTGACGCCGTGCTCGGTGATCGAGGTCGGATGCCGATTCGACAGAACCGGAAGTCCCGTCGCCATCGCCTCGAGCGTCGCGATGTTATACCCGTCCTCGAGGTCCGGATCGGCGGTGTGGATATAGAATCGGGACGTTCGAAACAGGTCCTTGAGGTGTTCCCAGTCGCGGGACGGGCTCGCGCCCGGCATGTCGGGGTTGTGGCCCACAACCCGAATCGGCAGCCCGGCGAACGCCTGTTCGTGAAAGGTCCAGTAGAGGGACTTCTTCCGGCGCAGGATGAAATTGCTCACGCGCAGGCCGCAGACCATCCGGCCCACGCAGGGCGGGTACTCGTCCGGCTCGACCGCCGGCGGCACGATGTCGTCGGGGAATCCCCAGGATCGGCCCTTGGCGAGCGTGACGGCGGCCACGTGCGTGCCGCTGAGCCGGACGTACCGGTGCAGGATCTGCCTGGCCTGCTCGGCGGTCAGAGCGGAACGTTCCTCGACGAGCCTGGCCCCCAAGGACAGGTGGAGCATGAGCAGTCGCGGCTCCGTCCGGGTGCGGATATCCATCAGGTCCGTCGGATTGTGCGCGATGATGCAGGCGTAGCGCTCGCCGGAAGTCAGGGCCTCCTCCAAACCGATGAGGCGGGCCCGGGCCGGCACCGGGCGCATGTGGGTGTCCCAGCCTTGGGCGTGATGGCCCCGAAGGCCGCAGATGATGTCCAAGTCATAGTCGAGCAGCCGGAGCTGATGCACCCACGCCTCATGGCAGTTGAAGACCAGCAGCCGCTTGCACCCGTTCTCCACAGAACCTCCGTTTCCCTTGCGACCGTGCCACGTACCGATAATCGCGAATTCCTACCGCTATTTCGACATAGGATGGGCGATTGGATCAGCAATTCTGTGCAGAGCGAGGGCACCGGCGCTTGCGGAGACGATCGGCGCCTCACTTCCCGGGCCAGTCGTCCCACCGGATGCGGGACAGATGCCAGGAGATCAGAACGCCCAGGGCCGCGGCCGCGCCCAGAAGAAGCAGGCCCATCGTGGTCTGGCCGAAGATCAGCTTGCCCGATCCGAACAGGCACAGCATCACCATCGCCACGCCCGCCAGCCAGTCGGCCAACAGGCCCCAGTAGCCTGTGTCGCCCTTGACGTCGGGCAGCTTGTCGGCGATCGGCCTCCACAGGATGCCGCCGGGATGCACGCGACGGTAGAAGTCCAGCAGCACCTTTTCCGACGTCGGCCGCGTCAGGAACGTCGCCGCCAGCCAGGCGACCGTCGAGCCGGCCACGATGATCAGCAGCGACTGGGGGAACCCGATCTTGAGCCCGAACTTGACGATCGGATAGATCGCAAACGGCGCGAGGAGCGCCGCAATCTCCGACCAGGCGTTGATCCGCCACCAGAACCATCGGAGAATCAAGACCAGGCCGATCCCGGCGGAACACTCCAGAACGAACTCCCACGCCTGCTTGATCGTGTCGAGCTTGGCCGTCACGACCAGCGACAGGACCATCAGGGCCACCGTGGTAATTCGCGAGACGCGGACGTAACTCTTCTCATCGGCCCCGGGTTTCACGAACGGCCTGTACAGGTCGTTGACGATGTACGAGCAGCCCCAGTTGAGCTGCGTGGCAATCGTGGACATGTACGCCGCGAGGAAGGCCGCCATGAGCAGCCCGACCAAGCCCGCCGGCAGCACCTGCCCGATCATCATGACGAACCCCTTGCCCTTCTGACTCGCGTCGAGCTCGGGGAACATCACCAGCGAGCACAGGGCCACGATCACCCACGGCCACGGCCGCACAGCGTAGTTGGCGATGTTGAACCACAACGAGGCCAGCAGCGCGTGCTTCTCGTTCTTGGCCGACATCATGCGCTGGGCGACGTAGCCGCCGCCGCCGGGCTCGCTGCCCGGGTACCAACTGGCCCACCACTGAACGCCGAGGTACGTCACGAAAGCCAGGACGGTCATCTGAAGCAACCCGCCGGACGACTGGGGCGCCGGCTCGGACCCCTGGATCCGGGGAGTGAACTGAAAGACCCACTCCGGCAGCTTCTCCCTGAGGCCGGCGATCCCGCCGATCTGCGGGCTTTGCAGGGCCAGCACGGCCAGGACGATGCAGCCGCCCATCGCCAGGACGAACTGAAAGGCGTCGGTGACCGAGACGCCCCACAGGCCGGAGAGCGCAGAATAGCCCGCCACCAGCAGCATGAGAAACCCGACGAGGATCAGATACGATGAGAAGTGGAAGCCGAGCAGGACGAACTCTTCGTGACCGAAGAACAACAGGTTCGGAAAAATCACAGACAGGATTTTCACCATCGCCAGGTTCACCCAGCCGATGACGATGATGTTCATGAAAATGCCGATGTACACGGCGCGGAAGCCGCGGAGGAAGGAACCCGCGGCCCCGCCGTAGCGGATCGAGACGAATTCGCAGTCGGTGAGGATGCCCGCCCGCCGCCAGAGCCTGGCGAAGAAGAACGTGGCCAGCACGCCGCCGAAGACCATGTTCCACCAGAGCCAGTTGCCGGCGATGCCGTTCTGGGCGACCAGCTCGGTCACGGCCAGCGGCGTGTCGGCGGCGAACGTCGTGGCGACCATGCTCGTCCCCGCCAGCCACCAGGGCAGCGCCCGGCCGCTGAGGAAGAACTCCCCGGTGCTCTTGCCCGCCCGCCGGGAGTACGCCACGCCGATAGCGAGGCTGACGACAAAGTACAACGCGATGACGATCCAGTCGATGGCGGTCAGTGTCATAGGCGTCTCCACAGGGCACAGGGTCGTACGTCTTCAACGCGTCCGCCATGCTACCCCGTCACCGGGGTTCCCGCAATCCCCCCGATCTGATGGAAATTGCTGATGCAGGTTATCTGAGATAGAATGGTCCTTATGGAAACGCTATTGGATGTCATCAGCGTAGCAGCCCAAGAGGACCACACGCTCCTGCTCGTATTCGAAAACGGACAGCAGCGTCGCTTCGATATGAAACCGCTGTTGGATAGGAAGCCCTTCTCCAGGCTCAAGGATTTGCCGCTGTTCGTGAAAGCAACGGTTGCCTATGGCACGGTCGTATGGCCGGGGAACATCGACATCGCACCGGAGACGCTTTGGGATCGATCGGAACCCGTGTGATCGGAGGGGGTTTCATCCTATCACGCAGAGTTCCAGGATCAGAACACTTCTTCGGGTTTGATGGGCAACCACCGACTTCGCTTGAGTACATGAAGCTGCAGACGGGTCCGCGCTCTCCACTCGGACAGAACGATGGCTCTGGCCCGGTGGTGTCTTGCCACCTTCTTCAGGCGATTGATGTCTTCCAGTGTTGGAAATGGTGCACTCCCGCCCTTCACTTGGATCAGAATGATATCCAGCAAGTCCCCTCGCTTGAGTGCACCACCGCACACGGCATGGTTTTTGCGGACCGCCAGAAGATCAACAATGCCTCGTGATTCGCAGCCGCTTGGTCCGACGAAATCCACGATGTGCCACTTCGCCCCCTTGGTTTGGCTCCAGCTGACCAGCCATGCGGTCATGGTCTTCGCCCAGCGGCAGGTTCGCGATGCTCTTTGAACAGCCGTTCGATAGTCCCTTTCTGGGTGTTTCTTGGGTGTCATGCTCTTGGTTACTCGCGAATCATAGGTGTTCTGTGTGTCGTGGGCCAAGGCTCCTCTGGATCTTCAGCTCGTGGGAATCCTCTCCGAGATTGTTCAACTCGGGACCATTTCGGTGATTTCAACGAAATGGTCTTCGATCCGTTTGCCGCTGTTAGAACAGGCTGCACGAGCTTTCAGAATGACCTGGCCGAAATTGCGGTAGTCCGAGTACCCGAGGACTTGTGCGAAGTCGCGGCTGGACCCGTATTCCGCTCCGGCGGCGTTGGTGCAGCGGATTTGCTCGAACGGCGAGACGCCGTTGGGAGCCGATGGTCTTTCCTCTTCGATCATAGGGGCCTCCTGTCACTGGCGCTATTGTAGTGGGAAGGCGGAGGGTGGGCAAGCGAGAATCGGGAGGGTGCCCTCGCGGATTTCGGGATGTCGATAGCCCCGTAGGGGGCACGCCCGAAGCGGTCGTGCGGGGGGCATTTGACGCTTTGCGCCAATGGCA
>JAAYVJ010000064.1 GCA_012517265.1 Planctomycetota bacterium
CTTGAGCTTTGCGACCTCGTCCTTGAGTTCGGCCCGGATCCCGGCCGCCACCTGTTTGCCGTCGATGATCTGTGCTGCCATCATTTTCCCATTTGCAGTTCACGATTGACGATTCTGGAGGAGCGAGGACTGTGCCGCCGCTCGCCTGCAAATAGTAAATCATCAATAGTAAATCGTCAATCAAAACAGCCCGTGGACCTTGCCTGTTTCGACGTCGACGTCGATCCGGCGAAAGGCGGGGTCGGAACCGGTTCCGGGCATGAGCTTGATCGCCCCGGCCATCGGGACGACGAAGCCGGCGCCCTTGTAGACCAGGACGTCGCGGATCGGCAGGGTCCAGCCCCTGGGCCGGCCCTTGAGATTGGGGTCGTGCGAGAGGCTCTGCTGCGTCTTGGCCATGCAAGTGCCCAGCGTGGTCCCGAGCGATTCGGCTTCGAGCCGCTTGGCCTTCTCCAGGGCCTCGTCGGTATAGGAGACGCCGTCGGCGCCGTAGATCTCCCTGGCGATCACTTCGATCCGCTTTCGCAGGGGCATCTTGAGGTCGTACAGGAACTGGAAGTCGTTCTTCTCGCTACACGTCTCGATCACCGCTTCGGCCAGCTCGATCGCGCCCTCGCCGCCTTTGAGCCAGTGGTCGGAGGTCACGGCGCGGGCCCCGCCGGCTTCGGCGATCCGCCGGACGATGGCGATCTCGGCGTCGGTGTCGGTCTTGAACCGGTTCAGGCAGACGATCGGCCGCACTCCGCTTCGCTTGACGATGTCGATGTGGGCCAGGAGGTTCTCGCAGCCCTTCTCGACCAACGCGAGATTCTCGCTGGTGTACGCCGGATCGAGCGGGACGCCCGGCTTGACGGCGGGTCCGCCGCCGTGCGTCTTGAGGGCGCGGATCGTCGCGACGATCACGACCGCGTCCGGCTTGAGGCCCGACATCCGGCACTTCAGGTTCCAGAACTTCTCGTAGCCGATGTCCGAGGCGAAGCCGCTCTCGGTGATGTGATAGTCGGCCAGCTTGGCGCCGAGCCGGTCGGCGATGATCGAGCTTTGCCCGATCGCGATATTGGCGAACGGCCCGGCGTGGACGAAGACCGGCTGGCCTTCGATCGTCTGGACCAGGTTCGGATTGATCGCGTCCAGCAGCCAGGCGGTCATCGCGCCGTCGACCTCCAGGTCGCCCGTCGTGACCTCCTTGCCGCTGCGACTGTAGGCGACGACCATCCGGCCGATTCGCTGGCGCAGGTCCTTGAGATCCCTCGCGACGGCCAGGATCGCCATCACCTCGCTGGCGACGGTCATCCGAAAGCCCGAGTCCATCTCGAAACCGTCCATCTTCTCACCCAGGCCGATCCGGATGCTGCGGAGCGACTGAGCACAGAAGTCCATCACCCAGCCGATCTGGACCCGGCCCGGGTCGATATCGAGGCGCGTCAGTCTGCTCTTGGCGAGGCGCGCGTCATCGTAGTTCCGCTCGTGCTGCATGCGGGCCGTCAGGGCCACCATGGCGAGGTTGTGAGCGTTGGTCACGCAGTCGAGATCGCCCGTCAGGCGGATGGAGATGGGCGTCAGGGGCACGCACTGGGCCAGCCCCCCGCCGGCGGCGGAGCCTTTGATGTTGAACGTCGGGGCGCTGCTGGGCTGGCGGATGGCGCCGCAGACCCGTTTGCCGAGCCGACCGAGCCCCTGGATCAGACCGATCGTCGTGGTCGTCTTGCCCTCGCCCAGCGGCGTGGGCGTGATCGCGGTCACGTCGACGTATTTGGCGGTCGGGCCGTCGCCCAGGCGGGTCAGGACCTTCTGGTAGTCCACCTTCGCGAGCTTGTTGCCGTAGGGGATCAGTTCGTCGTCTCGCAGGCCCAGTTCGCTCGCCAGCCGCTGGATCGGCTTCATCCGCTCCTCGGCCGCCTCGGCGATCTTCCAGTCCTGCATCACACGGGGATCGAGATTCATCAACCCTAACCTGCCAAAATAGCCACGGAAATCAGGTAACAGCCGACCAGACTATTATCGCCGAAAACCGGGAAAGCCGGTAACGCCGCAGGGCTGTTTTTTGTCACTATCTTGCTATTTAGGC
>JAAYVJ010000494.1 GCA_012517265.1 Planctomycetota bacterium
CCTTTCAGTCGAGATGCGAAAAACAAGATCCGAGGAACGCGGCCTTCTGCAAGGTCGGGCCGGCCCCATGGCCACATCGGGAGAGTTGAGGTGCGTAGACGCGGGTTCGGAATTGGGCATGGCGTCACGGGAATGCCTACGGCGGTGGATTACCTGGCCGGGTACAATCCGGCCCTGGCCGCGGCCTGCGACATCGCGCTGGCCTTCACCACGAGCGGTGCCGCCAACTGGTTCAGCCAGACCGCTGAGTCGTACTACGACAACGACGCGGTCCAGAGCGGCGATATCGGCGACGACCAGGAGACGGTGCTTGAAGCGACGGTTTCGGGCACGGGAACGCTCACCTTCTGGTGGAAGACCTCCACGCAGGTGGGCGATGAGGCTGCCTTCTACATCGACGGGGCCTATAAGACAGGCCGCTCCGGCATCAGCGGCTGGAACCAGGTCTCCCAGACGATCACGACCACCGGCACGCACACCCTGCGCTGGGAGTACATGAAAGACAGCAGCGGCTCCTCCGGCTCGGACTGCATCTGGGTGGACTACGTCCAGTGGACCGGCACGATGCCGAGCCTGGGCTCCTGGAGCCGGATCGCCTACACCTACGACCCCGCTGGCCGCAGGATCGAGAAGAAGGTCGACGGGACCACGCAGGTCAAGTACGTCTACGATGGCGATCACATCCTCGCCGAGTACAACAACGCAGGCACCCTGCTGCGAAAGTACGTCCACGGCCCATGCACCGATGAGCCGATCTGTATGATCGAGGCCAGCGGAACCTACGCGGGCACGTTCTACTACCACTTCGACGCCCTCGGCAGCGTGGTGGGACTGACGAACTCCGGCGGCAACATGGTCGAGCTGTACGAGTACAGCGTCTACGGCCAGGTGGCCGCCAGCGACGAGAACCATCCCAACCGCTTCATGTTCACGGGCCGGGAGTTCGACAAGGATACGGGCCTCTACTACTACCGCGCCCGCTACTACAATCCCGAGATCGGGAGGTTCCTCCAGACCGATCCCATCGGTTACGGCGATGGAATGAACATGTATAGATACTGCCGCAACAGCCCGGTTATTTCCTGTGATCCGTCTGGACAATGGACTGAGGCGATACAACAGGCAGTAGATGCAGCTAAAGCGGTGAAGGCTCTTGTCGACTACCCAGTTGTGGTCATCGGTATGCAACGCGGAAGCGAAGTGGTCGTTCACGCATATCAGATTCAGTCGAGGGAGGATTTGTATCGTATGCTCTTCCTCTACAACGTATTTGATGACAATTGGGGGCAAAGGTCAATTTATGACCAGATCGTATACTTGGATATACAAGGTCATGGCTTTGTCGACGCTAAAGGGCAGCTTATGATAGGACGCGGCGATTCGGGGGAGGCGTTGACTGGCCGGCTGGGAGAGGATACCACGTTTGAGAGCTCGACACTCCTTGCGAGGGAGCACAAGATGTTCATGCGAGAACTAGGACTCAATCCGAGCATGCTCCCGTTTGAAACGTTGGTGAAGTCGACCTTCGCGTCCAACGCGGTCATATACTGCAATTTCTGTTATAGCGCACAGGGTGCGCAGGAATCGGTTGCACACGCGTGGAAAGAGTTGTTGCCACATGCTACCGTATACGGTTGGACTGGTTCAATGTGGGGTCTTCCTACTAACGATGATTGGACGGAGTGGATGGTTGGACCTTGGCCATGGCCCCCTTGGCCGTGGAACTCCAAGCTTGTGGAAGTCACCCTTTAGCCGAGAGGGAAATGGCTGTAGTGGACGAAAGGCAGAGATAGGACAACGATAATGAGATTATTCAAGGGTTCTCACTGGTTGTATTCCGCAAAGAGCAATAAAGGTGTTCATGCTGTTTCCTCTGCGGTCCTTCTGGGGTCTTTGTTCATACTCGGTGTGTTTCTGGTTCGTGTCTGGTATCGGGACCGATGCGAAGATCGTATAGATGCGATCAAGATCAATCTGAAGACCTTGCGGAGGTATGTCAGTTTCCTCTACGAAAAGCATGGGATCTACCCTGATTCATTCGCACAATTGCGCGGTTCGCTCATTCAGAGTGGCTCAGGAAATTGGGATCGTCTGTACGTGGATCTTGCCTCGGATAGACAGGCCGAAGTTCCCGAGTATCGCGAATTGAACAATAAAGGGGGATACTACTACGATCCCAACCGCGGTGAGATTAGACTGAATCTGACGAGACCGGTAAGGGAATACCTGCGTTGGTATGGAGGGTCGTACGCAGATCAAATTCCATCTCACTGGTAAGGGCCGACCCCGGGGGCATCCATATAGGGTTCCTGTCAACTACAAAAAGACTCTCTTCGAGCCGAAATTCTTTCTCCTATGAATCCGGCGGTACTTCGGCCTTCGGCTGTCTGCTGTTTTGCAGCGTGACATCCATCTCTCGAAACGGCCCAATTCCATCGTCCTGTTTCGCTCCTGCGAAGTTCGTTCGAGCGACGTAGCAAGTCCGCCGGCCGAAGGCCGGCGGCTCTTTCGTGCAGTCATCCATCCGGATCTGGACCTCGCGTCCCTGTGCCTTCGCACAAGGGCCGGGCCCCATCCCGACTTCGTCGGGACCAGAACACGGCTCCTGCCGTTTCATCACGTAGTAGGCCGCCTTGCTCCACTTGGCGGCCAACGCCTTGGTGGCCAGGACGCCGTTGCGTCTGGCCCGTTTCTTGTCGTAGAAGCTCTTGGCCTTCGGGCACACGCGGATCGCGTGGTGCACCGCCTCGACGAAGGCCCAGGCCAGGTAGCCGTTGCCGTTGCGGCGTCAGGCCTGAGGGCGGGTTTTCTCCCTTGCGAGGCCGGGCCGTCCGGCTTACCATGACCGCTACGGTGCAGAACAAACGTCTGGTGAAGGTTTGGATGCAGAAAAGGGTGACGTCATGGTCGAGGATAATCTGCGAATCGTGGGAGAGGCGAACCTCCAGAATCCCCGTATGGTGTTGGGTCTTTCAGGTTGGATGGACGGGGGGGACGTCTCGACCGGGACGATTCGCGTGCTGATCGGAAAGCTGGGGGCGCGGCGGATCGCGGAGATCGATCCGAGGGGGTTCTACATCTACAATTTCCCGGGGGCGATGGAGGTGACGGCGTTGTTTCGGCCTCACTGCCGGATCAGGAAGGGCGTCATTCGGGAACTGGCGTTTCCCGAGAATGTGTTCTTCGCGGCCGAGGAGCAGGATCTGATCCTGTTCACCGGGAAAGAGCCGAACCTGCGGTGGGCCGAGTATGGGGACTGCGTCTTCGGCCTGTGCCGGCGGTTCGGCGTGCGGTCGATCACGTTCACGGGGAGCGTGGCGGGGCTCGTGCCGCACACGCGAGATCCGCAGTTCTTCTGTTCGGTGTCGGACGCCCAGATGAAGCCGCGGTTCGAGAGCTACGGGGTCAAGTTCAGCGACTACGAGGGGCCGGCCAGCATCGTCACCTACCTGACGGCGCGGGCGAAGGACGAGGGAATCGAGATGGTCAGCCTGGTGGCGACCGTGCCGGCGTACGTGCAGGGGACCAATCCGAAGTGCGTGGCCGTCGTGACCCGCCGGATCGCCGGCATCCTCGGCGTGCACCTGGATTTGGACGATCTCCAGGCCACCGCCGACGAATTCGAACGCCGGCTCACCGAGGTCGTCCAGGAGCAGCCCGAGCTGGCCGAGAACATCACCAAGCTCGAACAGGACTACGACAACGAGGTCTTCAGCGAGATGGGCGATCTCAAACATTGGTTGCACCAGCGCGGGATACGGCTCGACTGAGTGGTCGGGCATCAGTTTTCAATTCATGGAGGTTGTTATGTTGGAGTCCTGGTTCAAGAGGATCAGTCGCGTCGGCGTGCTCGCCGGCGTGTTGACTGTGGGGCTTTGCGGCGCCGCGGTCTCGCAGCCGGTGGTCGGCCGGCCGGACGAGACGCCCGAGCAGCGGGATGCCCGCATGAAGTGGTGGCGCGAGGCCCGCTTCGGCATGTTCGTTCATTGGGGAGTCTATTCGGTGCCCGCCGGGGTCTATCACGACAAGGAGATCGGCGGCATCGGCGAGTGGATCATGCACAACGCCAAGATCCCCGTCGCCGAGTACAAGGCCTACGCCAAACAGTTCAACCCCGTCCGCTATGACCCCGACGCCTGGGTGCGCCTGGCCAAAGAGGCCGGCATGAAGTACATCGTCATCACGTCCAAACATCACGACGGCTTCGCGCTCTTCGACTCCAAGGTCACCGATTGGGACGTCGTCGACGCCACGCCCTACGGCAAGGACCTGCTCAAGCCTCTGGCCGCGGCTTGCAAGAAGCACGGCCTGGTCCTCGGCTTCTACTACTCCCAGGCCCAGGACTGGAACCACCCCGGCGGAGCCGCCGCCGGCGGCCACTGGGACCCCGCCCAGGACGGCAGCATGGACGAGTACATCCGGACCATCGCCGCACCGCAGGTCCAGGAGATCCTCTCCAACTACGGCAAGCTCGGCGTACTCTGGTGGGACACGCCCGTCGGCATGACCAAGGAGCGAGCCGACATGCTCCTGCCCCTCCTGCAGCTCCAGCCGCAGATCATCACCAACGACCGCCTCGGCGGCGGCTACTCCGGCGACCTCGGCACCCCCGAGCAGCACATCCCCGCCACCGGCACCCCCGGCCGCGACTGGGAAACCTGCATGACTATGAACGACACCTGGGGCTACAAGAGCACCGACCACCACTGGAAGTCCCCCTCGACCCTCGTGCGCAACCTCATCGACATCGCCAGCAAGGGCGGCAACTACCTCCTCAACGTCGGCCCGACCTCCCTCGGCGAGATCCCGCAGCCCAGCATCGAGCGGCTCAAGGAGGTCGGCAAGTGGATGAAGGTCAACGGCGACTCGATCTACGCCACCACCGCCAGCCCGTTCTCCCGCCTGGCCTGGGGCCGCTGCACCAAGAAGGTCTCCAGTAAAGGCGCGACCCTCTATCTGCACGTCTTCGACTGGCCCCAGGACGGCAAGCTGCTCGTCCCTGGCCTGCGCAATGAGGTCCGATCGGCGCGCCTGCTGGCGACGAACAAGAGGCTCAAGTCCACCTCCGGCTCCGACGGTCTGACGATTGACGTGCCCGCTGAACCGCTGGACCCGATCGCGACGGTCCTCGTTCTGGAGGTCAAGGGCAAGCTCGACATCGAGAAGGTTTTGCCCGGCCAAGCCGCCGACGGCAGCGTGACTTTGTCCGCGGAGTTGGCGGACCTGCACGGCGGCGTCCAGGTCGAGACGATCGACGGCCAACCGAACGTCGGCTGGTGGACCAATCCCAGGGACTTCGTCTCCTGGTCGTTCCAGGTCACACGGCCCGGCCGCTTCGACGTGACGGTCGCGTACGCCTCGCCGGCCGACAGTAAGTTCGAGATCGCCGCCGGCGAACGGAAGATGCCCGCCGCGACCGGCAGCACAGGCGGTTACCAGAAGTTCGAGACGGTCAAGCTGGGCACGATCGAGCTCAAGCCGGGCGCGGTCGAGCTGACCCTCAAGCCCCAGGAAGGCTGGCAGGCGATCAATCTTCGCTCCGTCGTCCTCAGGCCGGCCGACTGA
>JAAYVJ010000495.1 GCA_012517265.1 Planctomycetota bacterium
ATGACGTGGTGGATGCCCATGAAGGAAGGAACGCCCCGGACTCTGGAAGGGGCTCTGGCCGAGGCGAGACGACTGGCCGACAAAGGCAATGAACGAGCGGCCCAGGCTCTGCTCACCAGCGGCTATCACGACGAGAAGGGCCAATACGTCGCCCGGCTGCTTGACACGCCGTGGTGCGACGGCGCGGTCTGGAGCATGAACTCGATGCCCGGGATCGAGGGCGACGCGACGGACTTCCGCAACAAGTGGAATCCCGATCTCCAGCAGAGGCTCTACGGATCGGATGCCAGATCCATTCTCGACGGCGAGTACATCGATTCGAGCGAGGGGTACGTGACGGACGAGCTGGATTTTCGCCGGGATCACTTCGTCGCCGCGCAGACGCCTCTGACGTTCTCGCTCGACGACCGAAAGCCGGCCATCTTCCGCGGCCTGATCGCGTTCGAGTACGTTCGGGCCATCGCTCGGGATGTCCACGCGATGGACCGGCTCATGATGGCCAACAGCACGCCCCACAGTCTCTGCTGGCTGGCCCCGATGCTGGATGTGCTGGGCACTGAGACCGACTGGAATCCGGGCGGCGTCTGGCGGCCGATGCCGGACGATGAGCTGTTCTATCGTCGCGCTTTGTGCAAGGGCAAACCCTACTGTTTCCTTATGAACACGGCGTTTGAGAACTTCTCGCACGGGCTCGTCGAGAAGTACATGAAACGCTCTCTCGCCTACGGCATGTTCCCCGGTTTCTTCAGCCACAACGCTTCGCAGGGGCACTACTTCACCCGGCCGGAACTGTACGACCGGGACCGGGATCTATTCAAGAAGTACGTGCCGCTGTGCAGGCTCGTCGCGGAGGCGGGCTGGGAGCCGGTTACTCTGGCCCGTTCGGACAACCAAGGCGTGTACGTCGAGCGGTTCGGCGATCGATACCTGACGGTTTTCAACGACACGGACCGGCGGCAGGACGTCACTCTCGCCGTCGAGATGAGCACGGCGGGCGAAATCTCCGACCTCGTGACCGAACGGGCGGTCCCTCTCAAGGACGGCAAGATCGCGATGACGCTGGAATCCGAGGATGTCGCGGTTCTGCAACTGTTGGATCATTGACGCAAGCGTGGAAAGCGGGTATGACCGGGGCCGGACGATCAGTCCTTTTGCAGAGGTCCTGGAGCCCACGGCATAGGTCCTATGGGTCCCATTTGTCCTATTGGAAGGATATGTGCCATGTTGCGTGATCGGTGTGTCCCTGTGGTTCGATGGCTTATTCTGATCGTTCTTACGGCTTCCTGTTTGACGTGCGCGGCCCAGACGCAGCGGGACGGTGGCGGCCAGGCATTCGAGAACTTCGTCCGCCGCGACGGCGACGTGCTCAAGGACGGAGGCCGTGAGTTCCGGTTCATCTCCTTCAATATCCCCAATCTGCACTTCGTCGAGGACGATATGCGGTTCGATTGCCGCATGCCGTTTCGACTGCCGGATCAGTTCGAGATCGACGACGCCCTCGGGACCATCGAGCAGATGGGTGGGCAGGTGGTCCGCATGTACACGCTGGCGGTGAAGAAGGCGGACGACCCGGCCGACCAGCCGCGATACATCTTGGGCCCGGGCCGGTTCAACGAAGAGGCTTTCGCAGCCCTCGACCGCGTGATCGCCTCCGCGCACAAGCATCGTGTCCGGCTGATTCTGCCCTTTGTCGATCAGTGGAGTTGGTGGGGCGGTACTGCGGAGCTGGCCGCATTCCGGGGCAAGAAGGCCGAGGAGATCTGGACGGACCCGCAACTGATCCAGGACTACAAGGACATCATCACTTACGTGCTCACCCGCAAGAACACCGTCACAGGGGTGGTCTATCGCGACGACAAGGCGATCCTGGCCTGGGAGACGGGCAACGAGCTGAAGTCGCCGGCCGCGTGGGTCTCGCAGATCGCCGCACACATCAAGAGCCTAGACTCCAATCACCTGGTCCTCGACGGTACGCAACGGGAAGTGCTGCTCCAGTCGTCGCTGGACGATGCGAACGTGGACTTCGTCACGACGCACCACTACGAGAAAGACCCGCGGGCGATGATCGACCACGTCCGCCAAAGTGCGAAGGTGGCGAAGGGCAAGAAGCCCTATTTCCTGGGCGAATTCGGCTTCCTCGGCACGGACGCTTTGTGCGCCGTGATGGACGCCGCGACCGAAGAGAAGCTGGCCGGGGCGCTGCTCTGGAGCCTGCGGTACCGGTCCCGCGAGGGCGGGTTCTACTGGCACCACGAGCCGTACGGCGGCGACCTCTTCAAGGCCTATCACTGGCCGGGCTTTCCCATCGGAGAGAAGTACGATGAGAAGAACTTGATGCGGCTCGTGCGCGAGCGGGCCTTCGCCATCCAGGGCTTGACTCCGCCGTCCTTGCCCAGACCTGCGGCCCCGAAGCTCCTTGCGGTGAACGAGGGCGCTCAGATGAGCTGGCAGGGCTCCGTCGGCGCTGAATGCTACGACGTGCAGCGAGCGGACGCGTCCCAAGGGCCCTGGGCTGCGGTCGGTCTGGGCGTCTGCGAGGCCCAGGTTCAGTATCGTCCCCTGTTTGCCGACGAATCGGTCCGGCCGGGTCGGTCGTACTTCTATCGCGTGATCGCCCGCAACGCCTCCGGCTCGTCCGAGCCGTCGAATGTGGTCGGGCCCGTTCGGGTGACCTGCCGCACGCTCGTCGACGAATTGTGGAACGACTCGCGGATCTTCCTGAAAGAGGGCAAGCTCGCCTTCGCGGAGAACGAGGCCCGCAAATTCAAGGAGGACTGCCATCGGCTCGCCGGCGTCGCGAGAAGTTCCGTGGTCTACTACGCTCCCGGCGGCATCCGGGCGGCCAGGGTCTTCCTCTTCACCCAGTCCGACGAACCCGCAATCCGCATGTTCTTCTCCAAGGATGGAAAGAGGTTCGAGCCGGTGGAATCGACAATCAGAGGCTTCACGACCTACGGTGAAGATGCCTACGGTTTCCTCAAAGCCCGCCTTTGCTCCGCACCCCCCGCTTCGTCGGACTGCGACTACGTCAAGATCGAGTTCCTGACCGAAGCCCAGCTTTCGAGGGTCGAGATCGACTATGGCCGAATGGACTGACGAGCAATTCGCAGCGAGCATTCGCGGCGAGCTGATGAACGACATCCTGCCGTTCTGGCGCAGCCGAACCGTCGACGAGCGGCGGGGCGGCTTCATCGGAGAGATGTCCAACGATCTGCGGATTCGAGACGACGCCCCAAAGGGGCTGATCCTCAACGCCCGGCTCCTGTGGTCGTTCTCGGCTTTCTATCGGCACACACGGGACGAGCGGGACCGGGTCCTCGCCCGGCGGGCCTACGAGTATCTGATCACGCGTTTCCTGGACGAGCGGCACGGCGGCTACTTCTGGGAACTCGACCCGGCCGGCAACGTGCTCGACGACAAGAAGAAG
>JAAYVJ010000496.1 GCA_012517265.1 Planctomycetota bacterium
CCTTGCGAGGGCCTGCCGCCGACTCGTTCGAGAGCGTATCGCTGTCGCGGATTCCATGGGTCCTTTCCTATCACGATGTCACGCATCTACATTCTGAAGTGGGGTTGCGGCGGCGGTTCGTCGGGCCGCTCGGGCGGCCTGAAGCTTGGCCTCCCGGGCGGCGAAGATCTGCTCGGCCCGTCCTTCGATTCGCGGATGTCCCATTCGACGAGGAATCGGCTGAAACCGTCCAAAATCCTGCACAAATAGTAGAACGTCCCCTGGATAATGCCGATCCATTGGACGATTCGCCGATAGCTGATGCCGGTCCGTTCCCTCCAGCAGATGGAGCCGCAGGATCTGTATCTTCTCGGAACCGGTGAACTGTCGTCGTGTCGTCATGAACATTCCCTTTCAAAAAGTGACGGCCAATTTACTCTCTCACTCACAATCCGGGAATGTCCAATTCCGTCAGAGGCAACACACGTCCCGTACCTTCGCGCTCTTCGTGCCCTTCGTGGTTCCATGGATTGGAGGAGCGGTGTGCAAAGCACACCCTGCCGCTGTCGCTTTCCTCTGTGGCCTCGGCGTCCTCTGCGGTTTCTCTTTTCGTTGTGCGTAGTGCGTTCCGCGGCGTGCGTCAGAGAGAAACGCAGTGGATCAGCCGTGGTCCTCGCTGAACACATCCACGCTTCTACGCTTACACGCTTCTACCCAACGCCTGGAACACCGCCAGGAGATTCTCCGTCGGCGTGTTGCACTGGATATTGTGGATCGTGTTGAAGACATATCCGTTTTTGGCGTTGAGGATCTTCAGTCGCTCGGCGACCTGGGCCTTCACTTCCGCCGGCGTGCCGAAGGGGAGGGTCTGCTGAGTATCCACGCCGCCGCCCCAGAAGACGATGCGGTCGCCGTACTTGTCGACCAGGTGGTTGGGGTCCATTCCTTTGGCCGAGAGCTGGACCGGGTTCAGGACGTCGTAGCCGGCGTCGATGAAGCCGCCGATCAGGGGCTCGCATCCGCCGCAACAGTGCTTGAGCGTCTTCCACTTCGTGTGGGCGTGGACCCAGTCGTTGACTTTCTTGGCGTGCGGGAGGTAGAGGTCGCGGTAGGTGTCGGGCGAGCAGAAGAGGCTGTTCTGGGAGGCCAGGTCGGTGCCGTCCATGAAGACGACGGCGACCTTGTCGCCCACGGCCTGGTAGATGCGTTTCAAGTTCTCGATGGCGATCTCGGCCTGGCGGGCGAAGACTTCGCGGATGTACTCCCGGCGGGTAATCGTGCTGATGTACCATTCCTCGATGTCGCGGATGCCCTTGGGGTCCTTCATCCAGGGTCCGGGGACGAGGGCGATATCGCCGAAGGCGGTGCCGGGGAAACCGGCGGCGATGGCCAGGTCGGTATTGGCGTAGAGATCGGCGGCGAGCTTCTCGTAGTGGGCAAGGGCGTCCTCGCCGATGGGCTGGAACTCCTCTAAGTTGTCTGCCGGATTGAGTTTAGCGTCGTCGATGGGCGGCTGGCGAATGATGGAATCGAAGTAGTAGCCGCCTTTGGGCATGCGGGCAGAGGGCTTGGCGGAGCGGTCGCCCTGGGGGTACATCAGGATCGAACCGTCGGGCTCTGGATCGGTGTTAAAGTCAGCGGGAACAAGGACTTCCGTGCCGTCGAACGTGGTCCAGGGCTTCCAGCCGGCGTTGGCGTAGCCGAACATGTTGTTCAGATTGGGCAGGTGGACGACGTCGATGCCCAGGATCTGGCGGAGGTCGGCGGCGATCTCGCCGAGCATCTGGTAGGGCTCGGTCACGCGGACGCGGCTGCCGGGCTTGTCGAGACCGAGTGCCCGACGCAATTTGGCGACTACGCTCACCTGTGCGCCCGAGCAGGCGGTCCCGCCGAGGTCGACGGGGACGCGGTCAGCGGGTTGGTGGTTCAGGGCGCAGAGCACCCGCTGTCGGCCGGTGAGCGGTTTTGCGGGGGACGGGTTTTTCATAGCCAGCTCCTGGAAGATGGACCCTGTCGCAGTCGTTCCGGCGGCACCCGCGGCGGGCGGGGCGCCTCGCAGGCGGGATTGTACCTTCGGCCGGGGTGGGGGGAAACGCAATTCCAGGCAAAAAATCGCATTATCAGGGTCAAGATCCGTGTTGGGCTTGACAGGGCCCGGCGGGACGGCTATAATTAAGTCCATGTTGGGGCGGGCTTTGCGCCACCCCCAAGAATGAGTGTGAAAGTTGGGCCCTGCCCGGACCGTTGCGAAACGGCGCAGCTATCATGGAATTTCGCAAAAGGGGAACGATGAAAAGCGTGACGACTGTAGAGAATAGGAAAGAAGGTCGCAGAAGTCTGGGTTTGCGCTTTTTCGCACTGGCGGCGGTCGTTTGCGTTCTGACGACGTGGCTTTCGGGCTGCGGCGGTCAGCCGGGCGAGACCAAGGCCGAGGTGAGCCGTCGTCACGACCGCGTCATGCGGCTCAACGGCGAAATGATGATGTCGGACCTGGACAAGGTGTTGATGCTCGACAGGCCCAGCCGGCTGAGCGACCGGCGGCTTCCGTAGCCATCCGGACAACGTGACATACAGACCCATGGAAGGGGTTTGAATCGGTGTACACTTTTCTGGACTATTTCAATCGCATCGCGCATTACGAGTGGTGGGTTGTTTTAGTCGAGTTACTCCTGATCGGTCTGGTCATCTGGTGGGTGGTCGATTTTCTCGAAGGCACCCGCGGAGAGAGGCTGTTTCGCGGGGTCATCTTCATTCTTGTCTCCGGCGTGTTGGTCCTGAACCTGATCGTGGCGCATCTGCCGTTCGACCGGCTCCAATACCTGTACCGGGGGTTCCTCATCGGCGTGATGATCGTGGCCGTGGCGGGGTTCCAGCCGGAGATCCGGCGCGTCCTGATCCAGATCGGTCAGCCGAGGATCTGGGCGGGCGGATCGCATCAGCTTTCGCGGACGGTGGAGGAACTGGTCACGACGGTGACCGAGCTGTCGGCGGCGCGGATCGGGGCGATCATCGTAATCGAGAGGCAGGTCGCGCTGGGCGAGTTCATTGAGACCGGCGTTCGGCTGGACGCCAGGGTGACCTCCGACCTGCTCAAGACGATTTTTTATCCCGGCACCCCCTTGCACGACATGGCGGTGGTGGTGCGCGGGGACCGGATCGTGGCGGCGAGCGTTCAGTTGCCGCTGGCCGAGGCCGGCAGCGTCGCGGGCGTGGAGCTGGGCTCGCGACACCGGGCCGCGGTCGGCATCACCGCCGGGTCCGACGCGATGTGCCTGGTCGTCAGCGAGGAGACCGGCGCGATCTCCGTCGCTCGCGACGGCAAGCTGATCCGGAATCTGACCGAGTCCCAGGTTCGTTCGCACTTGGTGGGCGACGCGACGGTCGAGCATGTCCCCCTGATGGGGCGACTGCTCAAACGCCACACGGAATGAGTGGACATCGATGCTCAAGAAGCTCAAACCTGGAAAGATATCGATCGTGGTCTGCTTGACAGTTCTGATCTGGGTTTGGGCGGACCTGGCACAGGATGATCGACTGCCGCTCTCTGACGTTCGGATCAGGGTAGCCAAGTCGGCGGATCCATCGCTATGGGTCAACTTCATCGTGGAAGGGGCCGATCCGAACCTGCAGACGACGGTGGCTCTGGACACTGTGGTGCTCAAGGGGCCGGCGGCCCGGATTTCAGAGGTAAAGGGCCGCAAGAACCGCGGCGCCCTCGACTTGAATCTGTTCCTGGTGCCCGAGCAGGAAGGACTGGCCTCGGCCGAGACGCACACGGTGAACGTCCTGGACTTCCTGCGAAAGAGCGACGTCTTCCGCAACCTCGGCCTCACCGTCGAAAGCTGCCAGCCGCAACGTATCACCGTCCAGACCCAGAAGCTCGTCGAGCAGGACGTCGCCGTCGAATGCGTCGGCATTGAGCAGGGCCAGGTCGCCACCCTCAACCCCTCCTCCGTCACCGCCTACGTCCCCAAAGGCAAGACCCTCCGCGCCAAGATCATGCTGACTCCGGAGGAGCAGAACGTCGCCAAGATCGCCCCTGTTGAGAAGAACCCCTACGTCGAACTGACCAGCGCCCTCGACCAGCGGCGCGAGGTCGCCACCAAGGTCAAAGTCTCTCTGGCCCCCGCCCAGAACGTTTTGACCGACCGCCTCGTCTCCGCCTCCTACGGCTTCTGCCTCAGCGAGAATCTCCAGGGCGTCTACCGCGTCACCCTCGACAAGGACACCGACAAGACCAAACTCCTGGCCATCAAGGTCCGGGCGACCGAGGAGGCCTTCGCCGCCTACCAGAAAGCCCCCATGCAGATCGTCCTGTACATCAAGGACGAAGACGCCCACCGCACCCAGTGGCCCGCCGAAGGCGAATTCGTCTTTGCCTTCCCCCTCGACTACGTGCGACGAGGCGATATCGAGGCCAACCAAGCCCCCCCCAAGGTCAAGTTCATGCTCGAACCGATCATCCTGTCGCCGACGCCCGAGCCGGAGCTGTACCCCAGCGACCTCGGCCGCGACGAACTCTAGTGGCGGCCCGCATCCGCCCGGTCCTCACCCCGCCTCCTGCGTCGCGCCGCCCATGCCCGCGATTGTTCTCTTGGCCAGCCAGTTCCACACGGTCAGCGCCAGTACGCCCACCGTCATCGTCAGTACGACCGCGTCCGCGATCAGCAAGGCCAGCATCCCGCTCTTGCCCGCCTGCCAGCCGGGGATGTACTTCGTCACCAGCAGCCGCACGAGCATCGTCATCGACGTCGCGAACATGAATAGCGCCGGAACCAGCGCGAACCAGTACTGCCTGCCCTTGCTCATCAGCCAGATCATGCCCACCCACAACGCCAGCGCCGCCAGGAGCTGATTGGCCGATCCGAAGATGCTCCAGACCACCGCGTACCCGTTGCCCAATCCCAGCAGCAGCATCAACGCCACCGCGATCCCCGAGTTGACCCAGTACCATTGCAGGGACCGCAGCAGGACACGCATGACGCCTCGCGTCGGAACGCTCGCAGTCGCCGGCGTCGCCAGTCTCGCCGGCGCTTCCGCGACCGCCAGTCCGCCCGCGCCGATCGGTTCGAACGCCTGCGAACCGCCCTCGCCTTCCCGAGCCGGCCCGATCGTCGTCTCGGGCGATGGCGCGAACACGTCGTATTTCCCGAACAGCATGGCCCAGCCCTCTTCGATCATGTACCGCGTCAGCCGAACCGCGGTATCCAGCGTCGTGACGAGGAAGCCCTCCAGCAGCAGCATCGCGCCCAGCGCCCCGGCCGCCACCGGCAGGCCCAGACCTTGGTTCACCGTGTGCCCGACCGCCATCGCGAACGTCAGCACCGCGTTGCCGCTGCCGGCCGCCGGGTAGCAGTAGCTCTTGTACGTCGCCAGCGGCAGTCCCGCGATCAGGCAACACACCACGCACACCGCCAGGAAGCTCTCCAGCAGCATGGCCCAGTACCCGACCCGCCGGGCCGCCCGCTCGTTCGCGAGCTGTTTGCACGTGGTCCCCCCCGCGCAGAGGCTGTGGAACCCGCTGACCGCGCCGCAGGCGATCGTGATGAACAGCAACGGCCAGATCGAGCCCAGCGTCTTGGTCCCGTCGGCGAAGTTGGCCATCGGGATCGCCGCCGCGTCGATGGAGCCGGCGCCGCGAAGGCCCGCCGCCACCAGCGCCACCATCAGAAACACCATGCCGGCGTACAGGATGTGCACGTTGATGAAGTCCCGGCTCTGCAGGAAGAACCAGACCGGCATGCCCGCCGCCAGCAGGACGTAGCCGCTGATCATCGCCTTCCACACCAGCGGCGTCACGGAGACCGGCCACCTCAGGCCGACCGAAATCGAGATCCCGCAGATCGCCATCGCCAGGATCGAGCAGATCCAAACCGGCCACTTCTTCTTGAGGTACAGGAAACCCATCAGAGGCGAGAAGGCCGTGATCACGATCACCGACATCGACGCGATCCCGCCGATCAGCGCGTACGGCTCGATTTGGCCCGTCCTCGGATTGGGCAATAGCTGCTCGCGAAAGAGCGTCTGCCCCGACCTCATGTTCAGATCGGACAACGCGACCTTCGACGTCAGCGCGGTCGCCGACAGATCGAGAAACGCCGCACAGACCAGGACCAGGATCGCCACCAGCACGACCAGCATCATGACGAACGCCGCCGGGCCGATGTACCGCCGGGCGACGACGGTCAGGTTCCTGCCGCCCTCGCGCATCGTCACGTAGGTCGAGACGAAATCGTGCACCGCGCCGAGGAACACGCCGCCCAGCACGATCCACAGCAGGGCGGGTCCCCATCCGTAGAGGATCGCCAGCACCGGCCCGATGATCGGTCCGGCCCCTGCGATCGAGGCGAAGTGGTGCGCAAAGACGACCGCGGTCTTGGTGGGCACGAAGTCGCGTCCGTCGTTGACCGCCACGGCCGGCGTGGTCCGGTCCTTCTGCTCGCCCATCATCCGGGCGATCCACGGAGCGTAGACGACGCCCCCCAGGAGCAGCAAGACGCCGGAGGCCATCAGGATCAGCAGAATAGTCATGTCCAGCACTCCTGAAAACAAGGCATGTAGGTTGTTCAACATCAGTATACACCCGCCCCGGCGAAAGAAAAGACCCCAATTCGCCACAGAGTCACAG
>JAAYVJ010000497.1 GCA_012517265.1 Planctomycetota bacterium
GGCATCGCCGTGACGCTGTTCCAGGCGGTCACCTCCATCCGGGACATGACCCTCACGATCATCCCCAAGCTGCTGGCCCTGGGGGTCGTGATGCTGCTCTTCAGCGGCTGGATCCTCCAGGTGTTGCTGCGCTTCACCGTGGAGATCTTCGCCCTGATCCAGAGCGTGGGAGGGAAGTGACGATGCGCGACCGAAGCAAACGAACGCCCCTGTGTCCGGCGGAATCCACGCCCTCTGATCCGCGGTGACCTCATGCAAGGACTCACGGTCGGCTTCGCATTGGTCCTGACCCGCATCTCGGCGTTCTTCGTCTCGCTCCCGATTTTCGGATGGCCCGCGATCCCCATGCATATCAAGGGGTTGATCGCCATCATCCTGTCGATCTTCTTCTACTTCTGCAAACCGTTGGCGATCGACCCCGCGCACGCGTCGAGCACGGGGGCCATCCTCATGCTGGCCAACGAAGCAGTCTACGGACTGGCACTCGGATTCATCGCCGCGATGTTGTTCGCGGTCGTCGGACTCAGCGGGCGAATCGCCGAGCAACAAATGGGCATGACGATGTCCGAGATCGTCGATCCGCTCAAGGGCGAGGAGACGGGCGAATTGTCGAGCCTGATGGAGATGGTCTTCATCCTCCTGTTCCTCAGCGCCAACGGGCACCATCTGCTCCTGTTGATCATCTCCAAGAGCTACGACGCGTTCCCGGCGGGATCGACGCCGACGCTGAACACGCTCGTCGAAGGCGTGGTCGGCGCCGGCTCGGCCATGTTCATCGCCGCGCTGCGACTGGCCGCTCCACTGCTGGGGGCGTTCCTAGTCCTGATGGTGGCCCTGGCGATCCTGGCCCGCCTGGTGCCGGAGATGGACATCCTGACGGTCACCTGGCCGGCCCGGGTGGGGCTGGGCCTGTTTCTCGTGGCGGCGTTCCTGCCCTTCGTCGCCGGCTTCGTGACGGAATTCGCCGACTGGATGGGCAAGCTGTTGCCGATCTGAAAGGATGATGAGAGAGCCGCCGCTGCTCCTGATCGTCCGCCATCAATAGTCGATTCCGGAAATGGCCGACAAACCCGCATCAGAAAAAACAGAACAACCAACCGCACGACGGCTCAGCAAGGTGCGGGAGGAAGGACAGGTCCCTCAGAGCCAGGAATTGGCCGCGGCCGCAACGCTCCTGGCCCTGCTGGTGGCGCTGGTCACACTGGGACCGGATCTGCTTGAATGGTCCAAACAGGAAATACAGGAGGGGTTGTCGGCCGCCGACGCCTCCGGCACCTTCACGGACAGCCAGGCGTTTCTGAATCTGATGCGCACCGATACGATCGACGTCCTCCTCGTGCTGCTCCCGTTCCTGGCCATCCTGGCGGTCGCCGGCGTCATCGCCAGCGCGGCGGTCGGCGGCCTGACGTTCACCCCGTCGGCGATCCAGATGCGATGGAACGCGATCAACCCCGCCCACGCCCTGGGCAGCCTGATCAACAAACGCTCCGTGGTCCACCTGCTGACCTCCATCCTGAAACTGGCGTTCGTGAGCCTGATCGCGTGGATCTACCTGCGGGACAAGCTGGAGGACTTCGCGGCCCTGCGCTGGGCCTGGTCCACCCAGCTCATGACGGCCACCGCCGGGATCATCTTCGGCCTGTTCGTGCGGATCGCCATCGCCATCCTCGTGATCGGACTGGCCGACGCGTACTATCAGAAGTGGAACTACATCCAGGAACTGAAGATGACCCGGGACGAGGTCCGCATGGAGCGAAAGGACACGGAAGGCTCGCCCGAGGTCAAGGCCCGGATCCGCCGGCTCCAGATCGAGATCTCCATGCGGCGGCTCCGGCAGGACGTGCCCAAGGCCAACGTGATCCTGGTGAACCCGACGCACGTCGCGGTGGCGCTGCGCTACGATCCCAAGACCATGGAAGCCCCCATCCTCCTGGCCAAGGGCGCAGACCACATGGCCCAGAAGATCATCCAGATCGGGCGCTCCTACGGCATCCCGATCGTCCAGCGACCCGAGATCGCCAGGGCCATCTACGCGTCGGTCAA
>JAAYVJ010000498.1 GCA_012517265.1 Planctomycetota bacterium
AAAGGCCGGGAGCCGAGAGCCTGCATTGCCCGGGCGTCGCAGGCATCGGCCACCACGAGGTTGGCGTATCCTCGCGCTCGCAGGAGCGAGATCCCCTCATCATCCACGTCCATCCCCCAGACCTCGTCGGCCACCGCCGCGATGTCCTGGTGCATCAACTGGCCCTTGCTCAGTCGCTCACGAAAGAAAGGTCCGGCGTCCACGCATCCCACGTGCAGCACGCGTTTGCCCCTGCACAGGGACAGGACCACTTGCCTGCGTCCCTGCACAACCGGCACTCTCGGCAGACGGATGTGAGGGTTCATCGGCGGACTGTGGCTGCGACAATCTCGAAAGATGCGTCTTTGCGGTCTTGACGTTCACCGCATGACGGGGCGCCCGGCAGATCTCGAAAATACTCCGGGTGTTCGACGGCCAGCCGTCTGCGCCTGCGCACCAGTTCATCCACGGACAGGATGACCCGGGCCGGGTTGCCGGCGACGACGCTGCCGGCCGGCACATCCGAAGTGACGACGCTGCCAGCGCCGACGACGGCCCCCCGGCCGATCCGGACGCCCATGAGCACGATCGCCCCTTGTCCGATGAAGCAGTCGTCTTCGATCACCACCGGAATCTGGATGGATTTCTGTATGCCCAGAAGCCGGTTTGTGGAAGCGTCGTGGGCGAGGATGGTGCATCCGGTGAGCACACAACGTTTTCCGATAACAATGGGGTCTCGGCCGCCGCGTCCCAATACGACGTTCGGGTAGATGTAGGTGCCCTCGCCGATCGCGACGCCCATCTTCCGGTACTTCTCCGCATTTCTCAGCGGAGTCGGCTCCTTTGCGATTCCCCGCCGCAAGAGCCGAAGAACTGCGGCGTGGGCCTTGATCCGGGAGGTGTGCAATCGACGGCGACAGGTCTGCAGAAACCGCCAGAACCGCGTGCACCGCAGCCGATGCTCCCTTGGCATTGAGACTGCGCCCAGCGGCACGGGCGGCGCCTTCCAGGGGTCGTGCTGTTGACGCAGACGATCGATGAGGTCGAGATATCGCCCCACCGTCACCTCCGGCGTGAAGTTCTCTCGCTGCCGCCGCCACAGACGCTGTTGCACCGCCGCATATCGGCACGGGTCTTCGGCAAGGGACAGGATCCGCTCCGCGTAACTGGACGAATGCCGGGCAGGTGCAGCCAGCAGAGACGCATCGTTGCCGAGGATCCAGCGGAAGACCGGAATATCGCTGACGACCGGCACGCAACCGGCGGCCATCGCCTCAGCCACGACCAGCCCGAACCCTTCAAAGTGCGATGGCACGACGGCGAAATGGGACTCCCGAAACACGCTCCATGCCCGCTCACGTTCGAGCGGGCCCAGAAGGTGGACCACGTCGGACACACCGAGCCGCCGGGTCGTCTCCTCCAGTTCCCTGCGGTCCGGCCCGTCGCCGACAAGCCGCATGTCGAAACACACGCCGCGATCCACCAGCGCTCTGGCGATCTCCGGCAGGATGAGCACGTTCTTCTGACGTTTCTCCAGGCGCCCTATGAAGGCGATTCTGTAAGGTTCGTTCAACGCGGGCAGCGCGTCGTTGGTCAGAAGCACCGCGTTGGGAATCGCGGTCACCATGCACCGACATCCCGCCTGCCCGAGCAACTCCGCCACCTGGGGCGAGATGCCCACCATGGCGTCCAGCGCTTCGCTGTGCAACATCGCGCCGGCAATCACCGGACCGTCCGTGGAGCGAACCACCGACAAACGAACCACGCGCGAGGGCAGCGAACGCAACACCAGTTGTGTCTCGACGCTGTGGTTGTTGATCACCACATCGTACCGGGACAACCGTTCGAGCGTGATTTCCAGGCGTCGCCACAGCCAGAACGTTCCGTCGCAGATGGCCTCGACCGGCCAGCCGTCGCGGATGGCCCGCGGCCAGTCGTCACCGGCCTGGGGGGCGGTCGCAAGGATGTCGGCCTCGTGGCCCGCCTCCCGCATCCCTCGGCACAGGATGTATGTCGATGTGCCCACACCGCCCAGCAGGCACTTGTGTATGCAGATGGCGATCCTCACGGATTCATCTCCATGTCCAGATCCCGATGGGCCTCGTCCTCCCAAAGTTCGGCTCGGCCAGCGAGGGCTTTCGCGGCGAGGTTCCGATACAGATGCACCAGGCGGTCGTTCAATCTCCGATTGTCGAATTGTTCCTCGATCATTCGGCGGGCATTGCGGCACATCACCGTCCAGGACTCGGGCGACCGAACGAGTCTCTCGACGGCGTCAGCAATCGCCCCGGGGTCTTTCTGGGGGACCAGGTGTCCGGTCACTCCGTCGCGAACAACCTCCCCGATTCCCCCGGTGTCGGTCGCCACGACAGGCAGGCCGCAGGCCATTGCCTCCTTCACCGCGTTCGGCATGCCCTCTTGTGCGCCATTCGATCCGATGATGCTCGGGCACACGAAAATATGCGATTGTTCCAGGAAGTGCCGCACTCGAGCCCTGGAGCAGTCGCCCTGCAGCACCACTCGATCGCCAATCCCAAGAAACGAAGCCAAGCCCTCGCATTCTGCTCGCAGGGGTCCGTCGCCAAGCACAGTCAGTCTCACATCGAAGCCTCTCTGTCTCAGTAGACTCAGGGCTTCAATCGCGTACTGCACTCCCTTGACCTCGACGAGCCTGGCGATGCACAACAGGCTGATCGCCCCCCGCGGCGGAAGGCCACGCTGCTGGAACGGAAACTCGCCCAGATTCACCCCGGAGTGTTGCACGACGATCCGATCTGCCGGGCAGCCGCATGCGAGAAGCCGGCTGCGGAGGAACCGGCTTACCGGCAGAAACAGGTCACCCCAATGGAACAAATGGTGGTAGACGCGGGGATTGCGCAACAACGCGATTGTCGTATCGCCGCCTCGGAACGAGGTGACCAAGGGCCCCCTCAGAACTCCCGCGGCTTTCAGTCTGGCGGCCTTGATCCCGAGGAGCCCGAACTGGGCATGGACGACGTCGAATCCCCCTTCTTGCCGAAGGCGCTCGGCCAAGGAGCATGAGGGAGTGTCGAGCAGCCCTCGCAAGGTCTCCCAGGACCGGATAGACTTCAGGAGTCCGGGCATTCTCACACAGAAGCGGGATCCAGCCAGCGCGCCGTGCAGTCGTCGGAGTCCGCGGCTCTTGAGTCGTGCGGGGAGATACGATGTCCGCTCCATCAGCCGGTACTCCGCGACATCGGGATGGCAGACCGCCCGCGAAGGTTGCTCGTAGGAGAAGATGTGCACGTCCACGCCCCGATCCAGCAGACCCGTGATCTGGCCGAGAACGAAGGTCTCGGAGATCAGGGGAAACGCGCCGGTGATGAAGGCCACCTTCATCGCTATCCCATCTGCTTGTGCGACGCCTGTACCGCCCCTCCGCAGGTGGCCACGACGTCTCCATGCTCATCGAGGAGCCTGCCGAACAACATCGCCCGGCGGCCGGCCGTCTCGAGCGAACCGTGCGCCTGAATGCCGATCTCGAACTCGTGCGGCGACGTCGGATCTCCGTTGTGGAACGGGAGGGTGATCGTGACGACCTCTTCGTCGCTTCCTTCGACCTTGGGGGATCGCCAGAGGTGCTCCTCGTTGTCGTCGCCTCCGCGGGTTGTCCGAAATGATACCCAGGCGAGGTCCATGCCGCTGGCGGCTTCACGGATGGTCTGTCGCCACTGTTGTGCGTCTTGCATCTGGCGGAAACGCAATTCAAGGCTCTCGAAAACCCGCTGGTCTTCGCGTTCCAGCCGGCGGACCGCGCACTTATGATGCAGACGCATCAGACTCTCGTGCAGGCGCACGACCCCCACCGCCTGAAACAGAAGCATGAGCAGCAGCAGGACGCAGCCGAAGACCAGCAGGGCTGTGAGATCTTCCGTGACCATCATAAGAAGCCCGAACCCCACGGCCATGAGGGTGACCAGGTAGATCACCAGAACCGCGCAGCGTTGCGAAAGCCCCAAATCCAGCAGTCGATGATGGAAATGGCTGCGATCGGGTGCGAACAGGGACCGGCGGTCGAGAGACCGGCGGATCATGGAGAAGATCGTGTCGAAGATCGGGATCCCCAACGCCAGCGCGGGCAGCGCCAGGCCGATTGGATCACGGGATCTCGCCACGCACACCACGCTGCAGGCGGCGATGGCGAAGCCGAGAAACAGACTCCCGCAATCCCCCATGAACACCTTGGCCGGATGGAAGTTGAAGACCAGGAACCCCGCCAGGCTGCCCAAGAGCGACAACGCAAAGACGGCGGTGAAGAAGTCGCCCCCCTGAAACGACACAATCGCGATCGCGCCGCAGGCAACCGCCGCAACCCCCGCCGCAAGGCCATCCAATCCGTCGCTGATGTTGACGGCGTTCGTGACTCCCACGATCCACAGCATCGTCAACACAGAACCCCATTCGCCCGTGTGCAGGATAAGACGATCGGCAAGTTCAATGTCGTCGATATGCACCCCGGCCCAGCAGAGGGCCCCGGCAGCCGTCACCTCGGCCAGGAACTTCATCCTGGCGGGCAGACCTCTCAGGTCGTCGGCCAGTCCGATCAAGAAGATGAATGTGGCGGCGATCAACACCGCCCCCAATGGACGCCGGACGCCGCCAAGCGGGGCCTCGGCCAGGTCATTCACGAATGACGTCGTAATCAGGACCGTCATGCTCGACAGGACGATCGCCAGTCCTCCCAGTCTTGCGATCGGATGCTCGTGCACCTTGCGAATGCCGGGATGGTCCATCGCTCCGATACGGCCAGCCAAGCAGATCACGAACGGGGTCAGCAGAACGACAAGGAACGCCGAACTCACGAAGACACTCACGGTCGTCCCCATGGACGTTCTCCTCCAGCGGTCTTCATCTCCGCTGTCCTCGCGAAGGACGGACTGCCGCGTATGGACTCCGTCCCCGTCGGTTGTGCGCCGCCGAGCGTCTATCCCTTACTTTCTTCCCGCGTATGACTGCTGCGCGGAACGATCCGGCCGGCGGTCGACGCCGACCCTTACCGTGCGATGGAATGGGCCGGGGCATCCCCGAGACGCGGTATCAGGGTTTTCCCGGAGGACTTGTCTTCGATCTCGGCGATGTTCCGTCCGCCTCTTCGCCGTGCACGGCCGTCTCCTCTCGACGCATAGTAGCATCCGCACCGGTGATCCCGCGTCGGAACGTCATTCACGACGACGCCCAGAACGGTGGCGTCGACGCTGCTGAGAGCCTCGTACGCCTGAATCGCGGTCTGACGCGTGGAAATCTCCGCATGC
>JAAYVJ010000499.1 GCA_012517265.1 Planctomycetota bacterium
GAAGCCGAGCCGCTCAGAACCGGCGTGATCAGCTTCACCGCCTCGTCCGCCGTGAGGTAGTACAGGGTGATGACCTTGAAGACCATCCGCTCCGGATCCTCTTTCATCTTCTTGTACTGCTCGGCCGTGTACACGCGGATGAAGTCTCCGTCCTGCTGATACTTGAAACCGAACCCGAGGATCGCGTCCATCGCTTCCTCGAACGTCACATCATACAGCCGGCTGACCGTCAACGGGCCGTCCACGCCGGCCGTCGGCACGATGTTCTTCTTGCACAAAGCGGCCAGCAGACGCAGTCCGTCACGGATGTTGCTGTCCTTCTGAAACGCGATGAACGTGATCTTGGTGCCGGTGGAGTCCACCTGGCCCACGTTCGGGTCGATCGCCAGCCCGTTGCCCGGGCCGCTTGCCGTCGAGGCCGACTCGGCGGCCCCTGCTGTTCCGAGGAAAAAGCCGAGAGACAGGATGGCGCACAACCATCGCGTCCTTCCAAGAGAATATGTGTGACTCACGTGTGTGTCCTGAACCATAAGGTAACTCCTGTTCATCCGATCGCCAATTCCCAAGGGTCTTGGCGCCCGCATCGTTCTGGAACTCGTTCGATTACTTGCGTACGTCTCCAACCTGCGCTAGCTTGAGCGGCAGTTGGATTCCATTGCATTCCACAAGCACTGCGTTTTCGTTGATCTGCAACACTTCGAATTCGAAACAGACGGAGTCTTGCTCCACGGCCAGCTTGTCCCCGACTCCCAGCAACCGATCGTTGAGAAAAGCCTGGGGATTCTCGCTCCGCAGCGACACCGCCTCCAATCTCAGAGTCTGTGCGACCTGGCGAACCACTTCTTCATCATGATTGGGAGAGACAACGGGTACTTCTGAATCAGTGCCTGTGTTCGGGGCCGCGGCGGACTGCCGCATCGGCGCCCATTCCTGCAAGTTGAAACAATCTCTGGCGATGGAATCGTTGCGTCCCGGGATTCTGGGCAACTCGATCATCTTGGCCTTGCTCTTGGCCGGCCCATTCTGCACGGCAGGAGCCGCCTGAGGTGCGCCCGCCGCTGCGGCCGCACCGGGTTTGTGACCGATCAAAACGCGAACCCACATCACGGCCATGACCAGCACCAGCGCGCCGGCCAGAACCGTCTTCTTTCCATCCATCAGGAGGTCCGTGATCCGTCCGGACGAACGGACCCCACGTCTTCGATTAGGCGCCATGGCTTGCCCCTCCTGCCGTGTCCGCCGTTGCGGTTTGCTGCACCTGCATCGGCTTCAACTGGTAGAAGATGTACGCCTCGGTCTGCATCGTCAGCCGTCCGCTGAAACCGGGATCGTTCTCGATCTTCACCGATTCGATCCGGATCAGCCGGTCCAGCGTGTGAAGCTTGCCGAAGAAACCGAACAAGTTGGCCAGGGTGCCCTGACACGACATGCGAATGGGAATGCACCCCAATTCGCCGGACTCGATTTCATTGCCCGGCAAGACCACCTGATCGCTCAGCTTCTGCGCGGTCATCAGCGTGGTCACCTGCTGGAGAAACGCGCCCAGCGCGCTGTCCGAAGGCACGGACGCCTCGAACTTCTCCACCATTCTCTGCGTCTCCCGCAGCCTGACTCTCAAGCCGGCCAATTCCTCCCTCTGGCCCGCGGCCATTTCGATCACGCGACGTTGCTCCGTCTTCGCCTGCTTGAGCGAGGTCAGCCGCTGTTGCAGGGGAAGATAGGCACACACGACGAAATCGCAGACGAAGAGGCCCGCGATGACGCACACCCACACCTGCTGTCTACGGTGCGACGGTCGGAAGCACGTGATGGTCATCGCTTCTCCCCCTCTTCGAAGTTGGCCAGGACACACGTAATCTCGAACGAGGTGACGTCCATCATACCGGGGGAGTCGCCTTTGACCGTTCCCATCTCGACGGGAATCGCCGTCGCCCCCCGGAGCTGGATCTTCGCCCTGCCGTACGATGAAGGACGAACCTGGCGGAAATACGCTGACCGATCCAGTCTGTATACGAGATCCGCAACCTGCGAGGATTGCACGGCAATCCCGGCAAGGACAACTCGGAGGGTCGATTCGCCCAGCATCGATTCACGCCGCGGATTGGCGGCGCCGACCGGGAGTGCGACGGGGACCTGCACCCGAACCGGCTCCTCCGGCGGCGAGACGGGCTCCCCCACGAACTCGATCCTGCTGAGCAATACCGAGTCATCCACGATATGGCTGATCTCCGCGAGGATCGGCGCGACGTCAATCCGCGTGTCAACCCGGCGGACCAGATCCGCCCGGGCCTTGATCTGATTCAGTTCCCGCACGATCAGGTTGAATTCGTGCACGGTCGCTTCGGCGTGCACCCGCTGGTCTTCGCAGCGCGACACGTCCGCGGCGACCCTGCCGGCTCGATGCAGAGCCGTCAGATTGAATGTCATCATCATAAGAAAGACCGCCACGAGGGCGATGTACTGCTTTCGCATCCGCGAGTGACTCTTCTTGCGGTCCTTGTACCAATCCGGAAGGAAATCGAGATCTCTCACAGCGACTCTCCCTCCAGCACCGGCTCCAAGCGCTCCGGTGAAACACGACTCGATGCAGCGCCGTTCCATCCCTTGAGACTCAGTCCCACACAGAGGGCCAGATCCGCGTACTCGGCCTCCCGGCCGGCGTCGATGGCTGCGTGGCTCAGATCGAATCCGCGCAGCGGCTCGGCGATCTCCACTTCCACGGACAGGTGGCGTCTCAAGGCGTCGCGCAACACCAGCTCGTATGCGCCTCCGCCTGCGACGATCGCCCGTTCGACGCGTTTGCCCCGGAATGTGACGGTGTAGTATCGAAGACACAGGGCGATCTCGCCCGCCAGTTGCTCCGCTGTTATGTTCAGCGCGTCAACGACGGGACGACGCGTGGCGGCGTCGACTGGCTCATCCCGCTGCAACCGGACGCGAAGCGAATCGGCGTCGGCCGACGAGATCCCCAGAGACGAAGCGATCTCTTCGGTGAATTGCCAAACCCCCACCGGGATCTGCTTGACGAAACAAATCTCGCCGCTGCGTCCCAGAACCACGGTGGTGAACCGGTGCCCCACATCGATAAAGATGATTGTGCGCTCGCGGTCCTCCTGGCGGCGCATCGTCCGCTCGAAAGAGCGGAACAACGCGCACGGCGGCGCATCGATGCCGACCGGCGTCAAGCCGGCCTCTTCCAGAATCCGGATGTGCGTCCCGATCGTCTCGTTGTCGGCGGCGAAGAGAATGTACTCGTCCTTCACGACGTCGCTCTGGCGAACGCTTCCGGCGTGGAGGTAGTTGATCGTGTCTTTCGCGGGGTCCAGGCCGAATCGTTCGGCCGCTTCTTTTCGCAAGATCTTGTCGGCCTGCGGGGCTTCCGCCTCCGCGAGTCGGACCGAGGTGATCTTGAGGGTGTCGATGGGAAGCGAGGAGATCACCTGCCGGCCGCGGAACGGGTTGTCGGCCAGAAGCCGGCGAGCGGTCGCGACGACGGCCCGCTCCCACTCCTGCGCGTCGAGGGCCGC
>JAAYVJ010000007.1 GCA_012517265.1 Planctomycetota bacterium
GACGAACTGCACGGGATTCGACCATTTGCTCCAGCGGCCGGTATTGTCCTCCATGCGGCAGCGGACGCGGTAGGTCCGCCCCGGCCGCACGGCGGAGGCCGGGATGGTGATGTCGCTTGCGAACGTCTTGATTTCGTCGCTTTCCCATGCCGCCTCGATCTCGTATTTGCCGGGCTGCCGCCGGGAGACGCTCGGCGTCACGACCTGGCCGGGCGGACCGGCGTCCTGCGACTTCTCGCCGATCAGGCGTGCGTCAATGAAGCAATCAGAACTGGAAGTGGAAACGTTGAACAGTTGGACCGCAATGACATTTCGTCCTTCTGCAATCCATGGGCGGGGGTCGCCCAAGTCAATCTCAACGAAGCTCGTGGGCTCGGGCGAAATCGTGTCGGAGGCATGGGCCGTATACCCAACATTCTCACCTGGAACATTGAATTGAAACGCCAGCCTGCCATTGATCCAGACGTTGACGCCGTCATCGAAGACAACTCCCAACACCAGACGATCGAATGCGTCAATGTGGGCCACATCGAAGGTCTTACGGAGATAGACCGTTGTGTAGTTCCTCTGCATGTCTGCTAAAACTGTCGAGAAGAGCATGTCTCCGCCATAACCGATAGGCGTCTGCCCGGAGAGCCAGGCGGAGTCGTCGAAGCTGAGCTGCCGCCAGGCGCCCTGGGCGGCGGAGGGCTCCGCCATGCCCTTGAAATACCGCCAGGTCGAGGCCTCGGGGACCAGAGCGACCTCGCCCGTTCCGCTCTCGGCCGGAGCCTGCGATTTCGGAGAGACCTCCGCGATCCGCCACTTCATTGCGGCGAACGTGCCCGCGCCTTGCGGATCGCTGAAGGGAGCCGCGGTAAAGGTCAGAGCGTTGGCCGGGAAGCCCGCCGGGGCGGTGGAGGCGATCACCGGCGTGTTCGGAATCGCCGTATCGGCGGCCTTGCCGTTCAGGTAGGCGACGCGTTCGACGACGTAGTCCTTCATCACTTTGACCATGCCCTCGAAGGTCCGCTCGTAGCCGCGATCCACGGCCTCCTGATAGAACATGCCCTGGCCCGCTTTGGAGGTGGCCGGCTGGTTGATGTACGTCGGGTACGCCGCGTTGCCGACCGCCCAGTGATAATCCCACATGCACCGGTCGGCGTCGACCATGGACAGACCGCCGGCGGGATCGTTGATGACCGCGGCGTACTCGTCGATCAACTGGTTGGCCTGGTCGGTGTTGAACAGCAGGTCGATCACTTCGCGCAGGCGGTTCTTGGCCGCGATGCTGATCACACTCTGGTTGAGCACGCCGCTGCGGCTGAAGGGGTCGCTCGGGTCGTTGCTGCCATAGTAGGTGGTCCAGGTCAGATCGAGATCCCACGGAAGCTGCCACCACTGGTTCGTCTCGGGATGATGGTAGAGGAACCAGTTCTTCTCGGTGATGTCGCCGTGATGAACGGCCTGGTAGATCGCGTAGTAGCCATAGTAGGCGTCCATATTCACGTTCTTCAGCCACCAGTCGGCCGAGGCGTTGCTCCGGTAGGCGGACGTGAACGCGCTGAGATCCGATCCATTCGTGGGCTGGGTCGGGCCCTGGTTGTTCAGCGTGCCGCCGCTCTCCATCTTGTACAGGTTGCCGTCGGGCAGGTCGTGCTCGTCGAGGAATCGCCCGTCCAACTGCTCGACGGCCATGTACAGACCCCAGAAATCGCCGTCGTACTGGGTGCCCCGGTTCGTGATCGGCGAATGGGCGGCGTTCTGCAGGCCGTCTTCGGAGGCCTCGTCAATGATCCGAAACTGGAGATAGTTGGTCTTCGACGCAGGGCATCCGGCCAAGTTGAACATGCGGAACGAGACCGCCTCGAACATGCCTTGCTCGCCCCGCTGGCCGAAGCTGCCCTGCTGGATGCAGGCCGAGAAGTTCAGCTTGTCCCACTTCGTCTTGTACGGATTCCCATAGTCGTCGCGGGCCTGAAAGGAGTGCCCGCGAAGGAAGTCTATCTTCCACATGTTCTTGCCCATGGCGTATCGCCACACCCCGCCTCTGGCTCGATAGCGGATGTGGTCGTAGACCCGGCCGTCGTAGACGAGGGTGCCGTACCAGCGGTAGTCGCTGCCGGCGTACTTGGACAGCCACGTGCAGTCCTCGACGTCGGATTTCTTGCTGATCAGATGGTAGACCGGCAGGCTTCGCATCACCTCGGCGGGGAAGTCGATCACCGGCGTCACGCCCGGCTGCACCGCTCCCTGCCAACCCGGGACGCCGTCATACACGAAGTATGCGAAATTGGGCTGCGGATCGTCCGAATACGGCGTCGTGGTGATCCCGCCCCGCTTGTCGGCGGCGACGACGCGGTACCGGATGAGATTGCGGTGCACCTGCTGGCCGGCCGGGATCTGGGCGGTGAAGACGCCGTCCCTCGCCTGGGCGTCGCCCGCCAAGCCGTCGTCACGCATCGCGATGGTGGTCCAGGCAGAGACGTACTGCGAGTCCGTCCTGGCGATGTAACTGCCCGGCTTGACCGTCTGATATCGCAGAAGGACCGAATCCACACCGTCCTCGTCGGTGACCTTGGCCGTGATGGTCACCGCCTGTCCGGAGCGGGGCTGTTGGGGCGAGTGCTCGACCTGTCGCACGCACGGCGAGAGAGCCGTTGAGAACACCCGGTTCGCCTGAAGCGGCGACGGAAACGCCGATCGCCAGCTCCCGCCGAGATCGTTGTCGAACCGCGGGTTCACCAGTTGCAGCGAAGCCCCCAGGCCCGGCGAACCCTCCGGCACCGAATCCCCCACCGTCGGCCAGGGGAAGCCGAGCTGGTAGTCCACCTCGTCCACGATTCGCCCGGTCGCATCGCACAAGACGACCCGCTCGCCGTCGCCGGCCAGGGCCCCGCCGTAGGGCCCGAACACCAGGCTGGCGGGCAGCCCGACGCGTTCGGTGCCGAACTTGGCGTTGAGCTGCTCGGGGTCCTCCGCCACGACCACGTACCCGCCTGCCGGCAGCGTCGCGCCGGCCGGGAAGGTAAAGAAGATCCCCTCGGTGAACGACCATCCGGAAAGATCCACCGCCGTCGTCCCATAGTTGTACAATTCGACGAACTCGACCAGCTCGGTCTTCACGTCGGGATTGGTGTGCAGCTCGTTGATGGCCACCCATGGCCCTGCGACGCTCGGACCGTCGGTCGTGAGGCCTGCTTTACAAGGCTCCGACGTCCAGACGCTCAGCAGACAGACCGCTACCACCGCAACCACCGCTTTGAGGCATTTCCGACATGTGTGCACTTTCGGTCCTCTTCCTATCCAAGACTGCTTGTCGCGAGAGGGCCGTTGTGACGTACGCCTCGGCCCGGTTGGTCGCGATGCTCAAACCACACCGCCGCCCGCCATTTTACCCCATTTAACACCGGACGGTCAAGGACCTGCCCCGCTGCGCGCCGCAGGCGTCTGTAGAAGAGAGCGGAGACGCTCAGACACAGGCGGATCCGAGTGGATCGCTCCGTGCGTCCGGGCGTCTCCGGGCAAATTGACTTGTTCTGGGCCGTCGGTCGGATCAGGCGGCTCTGCGACGCGAGAAGCGGCAGACCACGCCCGCTCCGATGGCCGCCAGCAGCGCGGCGCCCGGAACCGGGACCACGGCGGGAAGCTGGGCGATGCGGATGCCGGAGCCCGGCGTCACGCCCGGCGTGTAACCCTGGAGGACGCCCGGCAGCAGGAAGTCGCTGAAATCGGGGAACGCGCCGCCGTGCAGCACGAAGTCGTCCATCACGACGCTCATCGCGACGTAGCCGGTCGTGGCGCTCGTCGGCTGAATCGCGAGGTCGAGCCAGACCGTCTCGGCGTCCGCGATGTCCGTATAGCCCCATTTGCTCAACTCGGCGAACGTCGCCGAGAGGTAGGCGGTGCCCGGCATGTCCTTGGCGTCGAGCGTCCAGTTGTCGCCGCCGCCGGAGGCGAATTGCAGACCCCAGGCCCGGATTTCGATGGCCACTGGCGTGTTCGGATTGGCGGTGAGCCAGTTCAGCACGCCCGCGTTGTCGGTATAGTTGAACACGCCATAGACGGCGAAATTGCCGTAGACCGGGTCGTCGATCCCATCGCCGCCGACGATCTGCGTGCCGAGGTACCCGCCGCTCGTGATGGCGTTGTAGAAGGCGGTTCCGCTGACGACGACGTTGTCGCCGCTGGCGTCGTAGCTGAACGCGCCGCCATTGATGTAGTCAAAGGTCACGCCCTGCCAGGAGAGATCGCCAAAGGCAACCGCACTGGACGCCAACAGGGCAAGGACAGCAAACAGGGTTCTTCTCATCACACCGTCTCCTCATCAAAATGAATCAAGACACCCCCCGACCAGTCCTCATCCGATCGAGCGAGGATCGATTCATACTACCAATACGGCTATTCTTTTCCAAATCCCCCGGAGAGGGCTCCTCCGCCTTCTGGGACGTTCGACAGGATGCCCGCCAGAAAGGACCGATGGATAAACAACGATGGAAGCGTAACTTATACAAAAACACCCCCCACGAAAATCACCCCGAGAATCCGGGAAATTTCGCTCTCGCGTCACACTTTTTTCAGGTGCGGGCGAAGCGGATCACTCCCGCCCGGACTGATAGTAGCCCAGGTCGGGCAGCGGACTTTCCGGGCTCGATGCCCCGACGCAGGACGAGTCCGGATCGAGACGGTAGTCGCCGTGATCCGGGTCGAGGAACAGCGGGTCGGCGGTGAGGTTACCCGGGCCGGGCCACGCGAAGCCGACGAGGTCGCTGTAGCTGATGTTGACGTCGGATTCGAGGTAAGGGGCCTGTACGTAGACCGGCAGCGTCGCGTCCACGATCGAATCGATCACGGAGTAGAAGATACGGCCGGACTTGACGCCGGTCTTGTTGTGGGACTGGATCCCCGCGTCCACGTGCCCCGGTGTTCTCGTAGCCACGAGGGTCGTATGGTCGATGGTCACCACCGCCGTCGAGCCATCGAAGGCCTTGGCCGCAACAGCCGCATCGGTCGTATCCTCGGGCGCCAGGTTGTTGCCCACGAGCAGGCAGTGGGAGATCGCCGTCCGACCGCCGTAGACGCTGACGGCCTTGTCCTTGCAGCCCCGGATGATGCAGTCCTCGATGGCGACGTCCGAGCCGAGGGTATCGACCCCGTCGTCGTCGGCGCCGGCGATCACGCTACGAACCAGCCGGCACGATTGCCCCGCGAGCTGGTCGTGGATGTAGATGCCGTCGGCGTCGTCCTTGGCCCGCATCTCCAGGATCCAGCCGTCCTCGAAGAGCAGCGCTGTGTCCGAAATCTCCGGGCCCATGACCGAGCGGGCGAACAGCGTATGCAGGAACGTCAGTTCCGTTCCGTCCGTGGCTTGCATGATCTTGCCGGCGTTGTCGGTGAGCGAAGCGTGGTCGAACACCAGCGAGGACCGCGACGCCCGGACCGCCGGGCCGGAGTTGGAGTGCCCGACCTTCGGAGACCGGCCGGCTTGCATGATCTCCGTGTAGCGGTAGGTGGAGGGCTGTGCGTTCGCGTGATGCAGTTCGCCCCAGTTGCGTCCGGGCGTGAAAGCCGTGAACGTGACAGGCGATGCCGCCGTGCCGAGCGATTGAATCGCCCCCTGCACGTCGATGTCCGCGCCATCGGTTCCCGAAGCCGCTCCGTCGATCAGCACCAGCGTGCCCGGCGACAGCGTCAGCGTCACCCCGGCTGGGATCGTGAAATCGCCGCCCTGGATGTGGTACACGCCGCTCCAGGTCACCGAGCCGCTCAGGACGCCCGACACGACGTGAACCGGTTCGTCTGTCCAGTCGGCAAGCGAGACCGTCGTTTCCAGCCCATCGACGGTCACCGTCAGCTCGAAATCCCCCCTGCCGGTGAAAGTCACCAGGCCGCTGCCCAGGCCGTTGCGCAAAGCCAACCGATCCACGGAGGCCTTGACGCCCGGATTGCCCGATACGGACAGTACCGCGTTGGCGTCCCAGATGTCCTTGTCGGCCTCGCCGTCGCGGCCTGTGACCTGGACCCGCACCAGGACCGGAATCCCGGGCAGAAAGCTGTCGCGAACGATCAGATCGACCTTAGACTCGTTCGCATCAACGACCGGCCCATCGGCAAGAACGCCCGACGGCCATGAGACCATCAAGGAGACAATCCAAACCCAGATTGCGACAGCCGTGTGAACTCTCAACCGTATCCTCCAGACTCCCGGCAAAGGAAGGAACTCGCCCCGCAAGGTTCTTGCGGCGACCCTGACACACAGGCGATGATATGGTATCATAGTCGCAAGCGTGCCGAGAGTCAAGCGGTTCGGCAGCCTGCGGCAGAATGGAGCGGATTGCGAAGAACAGGAATGAGGATCGAGCAATGAAGATTGGATTCCACACAGACGCGTTCAACAGTTCCTACTTCAGCTTCGAGAAGTGCCTGCAGTGGGCCCAGAAGAACCAAGTCCACTACATCGAGTGCGGCCTGATCGACGGCGTGAGCTGGATCCACGGCTTGGGCTACCAGCCGCACGTGGCGCTCTACGAGGACCCGGTCCTGCTGCGACGCAAGATGGCGTCCTACGGCGTATCGGGCTTCTCCCAAGTCGATGCGGCCTACCCCCTCTCGGGCAAGGACGGCCCGATCCGCGGCGTGCCCTACGTGATGAAGTCGATCCAATGGGCACACCTGATCGGCTGCCCCTGCGTGGACACCACCGACGGCATGCA
>JAAYVJ010000500.1 GCA_012517265.1 Planctomycetota bacterium
CGAGGACACATCACTCGTCATGTCTCGAAACCGTCGCAAATGCGCGCACCTTCCCCGCAGGACATGGGTATCCCCTTCTCGACATTCACGAAACCGTCGACTGAGAGTTGCCCGCCAGGGCGATCTTCGCCAGGCGGGGATACGTTTTCAAAAGTCCCTCGGGGACCGCCTGTTTGCGTCCCGTGACCAGAGCCTTCAATTCGATGGCGTTGGCCAGTTCGGCTCCCCGGTAATGGTTGTTGGCGATCACAGTCAGCGACTGGAAGGCCTTGCCCAGGACATTGAGCCGCTCCTTGATCGCGGCCAGTTCCTGCTCGTTGTACAGATAGTTGTAGACCTCGTCCCGGCCGGCCTTGCTGAACCACTTCTCCGCATTGCGGCCGTGCATGCGGAAATAGCCGTCCTTGCCGACCGTGCAATGCTGCAGGTTGAACGACTGCCAGGACGTCGGGTAGTCGAGATTGGCCACCGCGACCCCCAGATCCTGCAGGAAACTCAGCGCGTCGGGCCTTTCCCACGACTTGTGCCGCAGTTCCACGACGATGCTGAAGGCGTCCTGAAACTGCCGCACGATCTTGCCGATCAACTCGCGATTGGCGGGACCGGCCCCGAAATCGTAGCGAAACTGGGCCAGCAGGTGCTTGAGCTTGCCGGCCTCCAGGAACGGGGCGAATCCCTCGTGAAACTCCTTCACCACGAGGGCGTCGATCTTGCCCTCATGGGTAAAACTCTGGTGCAGCTTGGCCGTGAAGAAAAACTCCGGCAGCGGCGCGGTCCGTTCCAGCCAGGACCTCGTCATCCGTTCGCCCGGCGGGCGGTAAAACGTGTTGTTGATCTCGATGCAATCCACGAACCCGCTGATGTACTGCAGATGGTCCGCCTTGGGGTCCGTGTAGACGATCCCGTCCCAGTCCGGATAGGACCAGCCGGCGATGCCGATATGGATGGGACAAACCATCGTCCGTTCCCCCGAAACATACGATTCAAATCCGAAATCCGAAGCACGAAATCCGAAACAAGCACGAATGACCTGAATTCCAAATTCAAAACGGCCAAACGCCATACCGCGACAACGTTTCTGCCATTTGAAATTTGAGTTTCGAATTTGTTTCGGATTTCGAGTTCTCCTGCCTTGCTTCAGAGAATCACGGTCCGGATGCAGCCGATCACCTTGCCCAGAATCCGCACATCCTTGTCGAACTGCTTGATGTACCGGGTCTTGTAGCCGGCCTTGCGATTCGCCGGCTTCAGGGCGATCCGATCTTTCTGGAAAAACACCCGCTTGACCGTGGCCTCGTCGTTCAACAGCACGATCGCGATCTGGCCGTCGTCGACGGTCGAGGCGGACTTGACGACGACAAAGTCCCCATCCATGATGCCCTCATCGACCATGCTGTCGCCGGCGACCCGAAGCAGAAACGTCCCCTTGTCCCGGCTGAACAACTTCTCGATCGTCGCATATCCCTGGATGTTCTCCTCGGCCAGGATGGGCGAGCCCGCCGCGACCCGGCCCAGGATGGGAAGCCCTTCCGGCTGAGGATGATACCAAAGATACTCCGGGGAGAGCCGAAGCCCCCGGTGCCCGCCGGAGTCCACCAGGTAGCCCTTCTTCTTGAGATAGCCCACCAACTGGTACGCCGCGTTCTGGGCCAATCCGAAATGGTCTGCAATCTCTCGCTGGCTCGGGGGACTGTTCTCTCCCAACCGGCTCGCGATGAACTCCAACACCTGCTGCTGTTTCGCCGTCAATGGTTCCATCGTTTTGCCCTTTAAATGACCCACGCCCCAGACTATGGTTGTTTGACCACTTCGTCAAGAGAAATTTGTCCGTTTTTTTTTCAGAAACACACTTCTTCTTCCCGTCGCCCGCGATCCACCGCAAGACCGTCCCAGGCACGTCCCGGACACCCCGCCAGGCCGCCTGCCCGTCACTGCCCGTCGGAGACCCTGCCCAGCGACTGCTGGCAGTTGGGGCATTGGAGGCCAGGAATCGGAACCACAGGGCAAAGGCCAGAACCACGCATGCCGCGACAAACAGGACATGCACGAAAGCAAGAGAGTCTTCGGCCCCGTACCGCACCGATCCCTCGGCGATAGGATCTGCCAGTTCCGCGCGGCGATCGAACGGTGGTCGAACAAGGCCACCCAGGCGGAAAGACAGGCCGCCACGGCTAACACCCCTGCATACTGACGCAGCATCGATTCTCACCTCCGCACGCCGGCCGAAAGTCCGTTTCGCATAGTTGCCCGCTCCCATTCCGGCGTCCAAGGTCCGATCCTGGACTCCTAGGTCCCAGCAACCCCACAATATGGTGATTTGCACATTGAGTCAATGACCATTCTCCGGATTCCGCGGAAAAATGTGCGGAGTCCTCCCCCGGGCACTCGCAATTCTCCTTCGTCCTCGCAAAGAAGTTCACAGGAATTCTCTTGTGCCGCCGGGGGGGCGCCTGTAGATTTCCTTTTTTCGCATTTGGCATGGTCCTCCGCAAAGGATTTTTTTGACAGGCGGACCGGTCCGCATATAATACGAAAGTCGAATGTGAAACCTGTCGGCGGCGTGTCCGATCCGGTCGATTCAAGCGGCCGGCCGCATGTGCCGATAACTTCGTGGTTCCGGCGGCGTAGCCAAGTGGCCAAAGGCGACGGTTTGCAAAACCGTTATTCCTGGGTTCGAATCCCAGCGCCGCCTCTTCTTCTTCCCTACTCCTTCTGTCCAGATTTCCCTTGACTTGTCCCCCGTGACACGGTATGATAGGCAGCATTGGGGTGGTTACGCCGGACTCGCGGCGTGCAGTACACATGAGCCAGCAGTAAACCAAGGCTGTTGACGCAGGACGATTCCGATGGCTTCAGGCCGGTTGCCGCAAGCCGGAGGGTTTCCACGTTACCGGACCTTGGACGAAGCCGGAGTCCCTTCCGGCCTGCGGCCAGACAATCACAAAGGTGGAGGATGGGTAATGAAAACGATCCAAGTGTCCGCATTGATGACCTGCGTTCTGTTGCTGGCCGGCGCCGCGGGCGCCCAGACCGTGACCATCAACAACCTCATGAACTACCAGGACAACAACTGGATTGACGACATGTGGTTCGTCGAACCCGGCGCGATCCTCGACCACTTCCCCTTCTGTCGGGGCTCCAACCAGGACTGGGGCTGGCTCCACGACGTCACCAACTCCATCCCGCACGGCGCGACCGGCATTCAGTCCGCGACCGTCACCATCGTCTCCTGGAAGATCGACGTGGAGAGCGGCGAAGACGACGTGGTCTACGCGCTCCCGGAGAAACCCGGTGCGACGACCAGCATCATAAGGAGCGGCATCGAGCTCGGTCTGCTCAAGGGCTACAACGAAGCGCCGACGACGGTTTCGTGGAGCAGTGACGGCCAGGTCTTCGGGTACGAGGATCTCTGGTCCGTGACGACGTTCCAACTGCCCGCCGATGCGATCGAGGACCTGTGGAACAACGGGCACCTCTACTTCCACGTGGACATCGACCAGACGAGCTACGACGGCATGCGGGCCACGATCGAGAGCTCTCTGCTTCGGGTCACGTATTACGCCCCCGAGCCGGTGACGCCGCCGACGACCGCGGTCTATCGGTTCTGGTCGCCCGTCACCTCCTCGCACTTCTATACGATCGATGAGGCCGAGGTGCAGAACCTGCTTACCAACTACTCCTGGGCCTGGACTTACGAGGGCGTCGCCTACTACGCGATGACCGACGATACGGACTGGAGAGCCGCGCCGGTGTACCGGTTCTGGTCCCCGCTGGTCAGCGGCCACTTCTACACCATCGACGAGGCGGAGAAGGACAGCGTCGTCGCCAACTATTCCTCGGACGTGTGGACCTACGAAGGGGTCGCATTCTACGCCTACCCGGTCGGCCAGCAGCCGGCGGACACCCTGCCGGTGTACCGGTTCTGGTCGCCGCTCGTGAGCCACCACTTCTATACCATGGACGAAACGGAAAGAGACTACATCATCGCGAACTACTCATCGGATGTGTGGACGTACGAAGGGATCGCCTGGTACGCCTACGCACCGTAAGAACCGCTGACTCCGCAGTGCAATAAGGCCGGTCCGATTCGTTTCAGTTGCCCAAAGGGCGCTCGCTGGAACGGGTCGGACCGGCCGCCATTTTGAACTCGTCGAGGGGATCCGGCCGCGACGGATCGAACCCGGCGAAATCATCCACGATCGCCGTTGCGACTTCGAGCCGGTTTTCTCGAATCCCCTGGACGATGCACTTGGCCAGCTCATAGGCGCCGTAGTTGTTGTGATGCGTGTTGTCCTGACGGCCCTCCGGAGCGGCAAACGCCAAAGCCGACTTCTCCGGCCCCATGGCTTCATAGAACCGCACGCTCATCGCGTTCAGATCGATGAACGCCACCGCAAGCTCCTGCGCCGCCTGTCGCGACGCCTCCGCGAACTCGGACAACGACGGTTTGATCTTGCCGTCCGGCCCGAAGGCCCGGCGTTCCATCGGAGAGACGAGGACAGGAACGCCGCCGCGAGCCGCGATCATCGCGACGTGCCGGCAGATGTTCTCCTTGTAGCTCAGAAACGGCCCCACGCCCTCGCCCCGTTCCTTCTGGTCGTTGTGGCCGAACTGCAGGATCACGACGTCGCCCGGCTTCAGCAGGCTGGCAATCTTGTCGATCCGCCGACGGCCGAGCGAAGCGGTGTAGCTCTCGCCCGACTCGCCGTGGTTGGCAACCGCCACGACGGGCTTGAAGAATCTCGTGAGCATCTGGCCCCAACTGGTGTAGGGCTCGGCCGGCTGGTCGCAAACCGTCGAGTCGCCCAGCAGGAAGATCGTCGGCACGTCGACTCTGGCGATTTCCACCGCGCAGACCGCCGGCCGCGTGTTGCCGAACTCCAGAGTCAGCCGGTTGTCCCAGGCCCGGGCCTCCTGAACCGTCTCGCGAGGAGCCTTCAGACGGACCTGCCCTGCCCCGATCCCTTCGACCGAGGCGATGGCCGGCGTCCGTGTGTTGACCACGAACTGGACGGTCTTCACCTGGCCGGGCGTCGTGCGGATCTCTTCCACCATCAGCCGGCGAAGCTCGGCCCGGATCGTCGAGACGGACTGGCCCTGACGATCGCCCAGCGTGACAGTCACTCGATAGTTGCCCTCCTGAGGCACAGCGACGGAGAAGCAGAACGGCTCTTTGGCCGTGCAGAAATCCCCGGCCAGGGGATCGCCGCCGCGGTCCACGCCCTCGACCGTGGCTCCCGGCTCGAAGCCGAACCCTCTCGTATCGTCGTAGACCATGTCGGGCAGAACGCGCGTCGCCCCTTCGGCCGCCGGCCCCGGTCCGAAGTCAAACCGAAAGCTCGCAGCCTCGGCCCGCTGTCGCGGCGTGTCGTTCCTCCAGTAGTCGGCGTGGTACGCAACGCCGTCCTTGTTCCAGATCTTGGTGACGATGTCGAGATCGCCGTCGCCGTCCACGTCGCCAAGCTCGGCGTCGTGCCAGCCGGGGTTGTCGGTGTGAATCACCACAGGCCGAAACTGCGGCCGATCGCCGCCGGAGCCGAGCCAGATCACGCCGCGTTCCTTGAGCCCTCGCGGTTTCATGGCGATCTTGCCGCCGGATTCCATGTACGTGTCCGGGTCCTCCTGTTCGCCGGCCAGGATGTCCAGGTTGCCGTCGCCGTCGAGGTCCGCGACGCCGAGCGAGTGGAAAGAGCCTGTGCCGGGGACGTCGCCCGGGGCGGTCGGCGGGTCGGGGAGTCTCCGGCGATCCCAGGAATCCTTGCCCTGGTTCCTCACCCAGTACACGTGCGAAAGCCCTGTGTCGCAATCGCTGTAGACGATGTCGTTGCGTCCGTCGCCGTCGAGATCGACGATCCAGGACCGGATGCTGGGCCCATAAGAGGCGTTCTCCACGCCGAGGTACGGCCACTCGTGGCGAGGCCATGCGCCTTCGGCCTTGCCGGGGTTCTCGAACCAGTACTCCGGGATGACGATGTCGAGGTCGCCGTCGCGGTCGAGGTCGCCGACGCCGCGGGGGGCGATGCCGCCGTGGTTGTCCCCGCCCCGGCCGATCTCGGTCCGCTTCATCCCGGCGGCCGGATCGAACCAGGCGACCTCTTTGCCGTGGTAGGTGACGATGTCGAGCCGACCGTCGGCATTGAGATCGGCGGCGACGATGTCGTGTCCCCCGCCTTCGAATGGATGGGAAGGCCAGGGCTTGTCCGGATTCTCGGCCAGCCCGCCGGGATTCTCGAACCAGACCCGGTTGAGGACGATGTCCGGCCGGCCGTCCTGATTGAGGTCCAAGGCAGCGGCGCCCAGCGTGTTGGCGAGCCCCTCGGCCTGGCCCATCGTATGACGTACCCATGCGTCATCGGTCTTTCGCTCGAACCAGTAGGCGGTCTGCGTCTCGCGCCGGGAGATCACGACGTCCAGATCGCCGTCGCCGTCGAGGTCGAGCAGCGGGAGCCCGCCGGTCCCCCAGGACGAACCCGGCAAAGGATCGGCGATCGTGAAATGCGTCCACTTCATCTGGCCCGCGCCCGCGGCCTGATGGGCGGTCAACAGGAAGCCCGCCAACAGAGAGAAATGAACTGCTCTGAAACGAGAACTCCAGCTCGACATGGATTAGCCTCCAGTCTTCACAGCGGTCATGTCCACATGGGCCCCTGTTATACCGCGTGAGTCAACCGTCGGCACGCCCTTTTCTTGCGGTGCTCCGCGATCGCGACGGCGGTGTAGCGCTCCACCGACGCTCCGCTCGCCTAGCTCGACGTGCCCGCCGGGGAGGCGCCCCTTGCCCCGCCGCCTTTGCGAACTCATCAGAAGAGCCTGCCCTCGGCGTCGAAGATCAAGGCTCCGACCGTCGGCTCGGGATACCGTCGCTCAGCCATGCCGTTCCCCTTCCGGCGGCGTTCCACGAAGGACCCAGATCATCACGGGGCTCTTGTCCGGCTCGAACGAAACGCGGGAGTAATGCCCGTATAGACGGGCCGGCACAAGACCCGAGGCTTCCGCCAGAGACTGAAACTCAAGGTGCGAGAGCAGACGGAAACGAACGTCCACATCCATGCCGGCCAGAGACTGCCCATCCCACCTGCGAATCTCGTAGAACTGAATCCCATCGACGCATCC
>JAAYVJ010000501.1 GCA_012517265.1 Planctomycetota bacterium
ACCCGGCCAGCCGCATCGAGGAACTGCTCCCCCGCAACTGGAAACCCTCACACCCGTAAGCGTATCCGCCCCCGTCCCGAAGCACGGATTCCCCAACGGAAAGACAGTTCTTCCACCCATGTACTTCGTCGGACGGTTACGTTTGTCGTTCTAAGTCAGCTCACGATCGAAGCGCCTTCTCGATGAACTCCACGGCCTTTCCAACCGTCTTGACTTCGAGGGCCTCCTCCTCGTCCATCTCGATATCGAACTCCTCTTCGAAAGCGGCGACCAGTTCGACGCTCTGGATGGACTCAGCCCCAAGATCCTCCACGAAGCGGGCGTTATTGTCGATGCGACCGACATCCACCTTGAGCGTTCTTGCCGTGACTTCTTTGACGCGTTTCTCCACGTCGGACATAACAACACTCCACACGACGGCGATCCGTTCTCCCGTCTTATCCTTTGAGCATCTGCTTGGGATCCAGGTTGTTCTTCTCGATGTCCTTGAAGTAGTTGACCGTCCCGACCTTCAACTCAACCGTAGCCGCATCGTCACAGACGATGATTCCGTGCGGGTGCAATTGGAGACACGAGACCGTCCACATATGGTTGACGCCGTACTCTACGGCCTGCTGCAACGCGCGCGCCTTGTTGTGGCCGGAGACGATGATGAGGACCTCTTTGGCGTCCATGACAGTCCCGACTCCGACCGTAAGCGCCGTGCGGGGGACTTTGTTGACGTCGCCATCAAAGAACCGGCAGTTGGCGATGATGGTGTCCTCGGTCAGCGTCTTGATGCGCGTCCTGCTGGCCAGGGACGAACCCGGCTCGTTGAATGCGATGTGTCCGTCCGGCCCGATGCCGCCGACGAACAATTGAATGCCGCCGTAGCTCTTGATTTTCTTCTCGTAGCGGGCGCACTCGCTTTCGAGGTTCCTGGCATTGCCGTTGAGAATGTTGGTGTTGCTCGCCTGGATGTCGATCTTGCCGAAGAAGTTGTCCCACATGAAGGAGTAGTAGCTCTGCGGATGCGTCTTGGGCAGCCCCACATACTCGTCCATGTTGAATGTCACGACATGGGAGAAACTGATCTTCTTGGCCTTGTTGAGCCGGATCAATTCCTTGTACATGCCCAGCGGCGACGAACCGGTGGGAAGACCCAGAACGAAAGGTCGGCGGGGAGTCGGCTTGAACTGGTTGATGGCCCGGGCCACGTAAGCAGCCGCCCAGGCACTGGCCCCATCGTAGTCCTTCTGAATGATCACTCTCATACGCTGCTCCTTTCCAAATACAATGCGCAAGAGACACGCCGTGACAGCGCACGGCTCACTGACAGGACGGATTACCTTGTCCCTGAACGTCCTTCCGTTGCGCTTCCCTGGAAGGCCCGCTCGATACGCTCGGTTTGCCGCTGAAGATTCTCGATGTTGCGCCGGATCTCCTGGACGAACGGATTCTCTTCGTAGGTCCCCCGAACGGAGAGGAAATCCGCTTCGACGTCGTCCGCCTCGCCGTCCTGACCGAATCCGATATGGCTCAACTCGGAGAACTCCTTCTGGGCGTCGGCCGCAACCAGGTTGAGGAACTTGCCCTTGACCCTTCGTAGGGCGGCCGCGATCTCGCAGACGCGATCGCCATCCATCGCGTCGAGAGTCTCCTCGAACACCTGTTCGTAGGCCTTTCGCACCCAGGCCCACTCATCGGCCCGATAGCATTCGTGAATCGCCCCGGTGCGGGCTTCGAAATCGTCGATTGTCGCGATCTGGCCGGTCTCGATGGCGTTTTCCAGCTCCCTCAATCGCTGTTTGGGCATGAGCTGGCCTGCGATATCCACCCACTCGCCGTCGTAGACGGCGTTCGCATCGGACGCCAGGATCTCCGGTAGACGAATCGACGCCCCCCCGATTGCGCTCTCGATCCTCTCGACCACGCGCTCCAGCAAGTACATCTCGATGCCTGTGCGATAGTACTTCTGGCAGGCGTGGAGCATCAAACGCTTGACCAGCGCACCGTCGACGGCGACCTCCTCGATCGATCGGTCCGTGGTTTCCTGGAGTTGCTTGAGCCTCGCGCTGGCTTGGATCATCCCGCCGACGGTGTAGGGCGTGAAGATCTCGAAGCACACCCGGTCCCGCTTCTGAGCCCCCCGGCGGCGATCTCGCTTGGGCCATTTGGCCCCGTCGCGAACCGTCCCGACCGTTGTCAGGTGCAATCCCGGGATCATGGTGCACTTCCCGTCGTAGCGGGCTTCCAGATGACTGAACGGAAAACCCGACGTGTCGAAGTTCGTGCTGTGCTTGCCCAGGACCACGCTGAACGGCCCCACTTTGCTGGGCCACATCATGTAGGAGAATGAGCCGGTCTTGACGCCGCGCAGCAAACGGCCCTCGTGGGCCGGTCCGAGCTTGTACATGTGGTTGGATTGATTGGTGCCGCTGCCGGCGTTGTAGAAGCTGAACAGCCCGGCGATCAGCAGGGTCGATTTGTGGTGAGTCACCGTGTACGGGCCGGCGAAGACCGAGCAGGCCTCTCCGTGAAAGGCCTCGCAGTTGGCGAAGAACACCGAGTTTTCCGCAGAGTACTGCCGGCCGACGCGACAGCCCTGGCCCACAAAGACCTTGCTCAGCAGAGCGCCTCCCGTGACGGAGGAGCTTTCGGCCACGATGAAATCCTCGGCAATCACCTTGACCCCGATCGTGGTCGGCGCGTCCTCCGTACTCAGAATCGTGCCGTTGCGCAGGCTCGATGCGTGGCTGATGGTGGCGTAGGATCCGATGTTCACATCGACGATTTCCTGGGTTGAGCAGATGCACGTGCCCGGGCCCACGCGACCGCGATCCGAACGGACCGACTCGACGTATTCCAGAGTCATCGCCCGGAGTCGTTCGACGACGCGGGGCCGATAGCGATGCAGACACATGAGGTAGGTGAACTGAGCGTTCAGACGATCGAAGAGAATGACCTCGCGTCCGCCCGCTTCATTCAACACGCTGGCCTCCACGCCATTGCCGAAGGTGGCGCCGGGGTTGGTCTGCATGGTGGCCACGTTCTCGATGCACACGTTCTGTGCGATGTCATAGTTGGCGATGAGAACGCCGATGTTGGAAATGCGTGTGTCGTCGCCGATCGTGCAGTTGTTCAGCACGGCGCTGTAAAGGCCGCTCGGTCTGGCAATGCCGCCCACGGTCCGCACGTGGCCGGAGAACCGACCGAGCCGCACAGTCCCCAGGAATCGGGTGTTCCGGACATAGGCGGGGTCGAAGCCCTCCGCCACCTCGACCTTCGTCCAGTCTTCCGCCGAACAACCCTGCATCCGGAGCAACTCCACCTCTCGCTCACTCAGCGTGTGATAGACTCTCTTGGCATCCATTGTCTCACCTGTCTTTCCTCAAGGGGCCGTTCGCTCCGATCACTCGACAGAGCCTAGAGGTGATCGTCGAAACCGCTGAATGGAACCCAGGCGCTCTTTTCCGTGCGAATCACCGTGCTGTAGGAATGGAGCATCCCGTAGTTCGCACAATCGATGGCGTACCATTCGATGTTTCGATTGCGCGCCAGTTCCTTCTTTACTTCATCCACCACCACGACGCTGGTCCTCTCCTCGGTGTGGACCTTCTCGATGATGGACTGCTGGTCCTCCTCGCCCAGGAAGGAATAGACGGAGGCCAGCACATGTCTGTCGACGAGTTCGACGATGTCCTCCGGATACACGTCCGTCCGGCTTTGCACCGCGACGTCCAGCATGCTCAATTGTCCGAACAGCCCTCGCGGGCTCTTCGCGTTGGACGCGGGATAAGTCGTGATGCAGGGCACCTCGATCTTGAAGATCACAGTCGCAGGGTCGTCTGCGGAATGGCCCTTGGCCGAATATCGGCACAGGTATCGCACCAGGCATTTCTCGCGTGTGACCGGCGTGGTCTTCTCGACGAAGAACGGGTAGTCGAAATCGATCTTCAGTGCCGTCGCCTCCAGCTCGGTTGTGTAGTCCTTCAGGTTGTCGCGGAGCGTCTCGGTCCCAATGTTGTCGCGGTGGCTGTGAAGAACGTGGATGAACTTGTCGATCCAGCGGGCCTCAAAGGCCCGCATGATCCTCGCATTGATCGAGATATTCGCGATGGTCGACTGTCCGTCGGCCTGGTTGCGAGAAACCGCCCGGATCGGAAACGGCAGGTCGCGCAAGCCCACGTCCACCAGAAACCGTCTGTCGTCTGTCTTGTCCATCATGTTCTATCCCAATGGCCTTTCGCCTTTGCGGATCCGCCGGCCTCGACGCTGAGTTCATACGCGTCCGTGGCGATCGCCTCTTCTTCGTTCGTGGGAATCACCAGGAGACAAACGTCGCTGTCCGCGGCGCTGATGACCCCTTCTCGCCCCCGTCCCATCTCATTGCCCTGCGGATCGAGCCGGATCCCCAGGTGATCGAGGTCCTGGCAGACCTGCCTCCGCACGAGGGGGGAATTCTCACCGATTCCTCCCGTGAAAACGATCGCGTCCAGAGGGTTGAGCAACGTCATGTAGGCACCGATGTATTTCCTCACGCGGTAACAGAAGATCTCGACGGCGAGCCTGGCCCGTGCATTTCCCTCGTGTGCGAGCTGCTCCAGAGTCCTCATGTCGTTCGAAACCCCGGAGATGCCGAGAAGGCCGCTCTTCTTGTTACAGAGCGAGTTGAGCGATGTCAAATCATACCCTTTGTCCGCCAGGTAGAACAGAATGGCCGGATCGAAATCCCCCGTGCGCGTGCCCATGACCAACCCCTCCAGCGGGGTGAACCCCATGGACGTGTCGACCGACCGACCGTGGCGGATGGCAGCCATGGAACAACCGTTGCCGAGATGACAGGTGATCGCGTTGAGTTGGTACTTGTCCATCCCCATCAGGCTTGCGGCCCGGCGGGCCACATAGCGGTGCGACGTGCCGTGGAAACCATAGCGACGGATGTGGTATCTCTCATAGAGTTCATAGGGCAGCGCGTATCGGTACGCGACTTCGGGAAGGCTCGTGTGAAAAGCCGTGTCAAAACAGGCCACTTGGACGGCGCCGGGCAACTTGTTCCGGGCGGCTCGAATCCCCACGAGATTGTGCGGGTTGTGAAGGGGAGCAAGATCCACGAATTTCTCGATGGAGGCCAGGACCCGATCGTCCACGACCACAGATCCGGTGAACTCCTCTCCGCCGTGGACCACGCGGTGCCCCACTGTGGCGATCTCCGCCAGTTCCTCAATGGCGCCGACGCGCGGATCCACCAGGATCTGGAGGATGCGCTGCATGGCCGCCTCGTGATTTACGACCGCCTCTTCACGCGTCGAGGTCTCCGACCCACGGCGATGGGTGAGCCGCGAGAGCTTGTCGCCAATCCTTTCGAGGACTCCTCTGGCGACGACTTGTCCGCCGGGCATGTCGTACAGTTGATACTTGATTGAGGAACTGCCTGCGTTGATGACCAGGACCTTCATACCTCTGTCTGCTCCGGGAGCCGGATCGATCAGTCTTTGCCCTGTACCTGGGCCAGGGTGATCACGCTCGTGGTCACGATGTCGGCGACAGTTGCGCCGCGAGACAAGTCCGAGACGGGTTTGGCGAACCCCTGCAGGAAGGGCCCGATTGCCCGGGCATTCGCCATGTACTGCGTGAGCTTGTAGGCGATGTTGCCGGCATCGAGATCGGGGAAGATCAACACATTGGCGATCCCGGCCACCGGACTGCCGTCCTTGACTTTCTTGGCGGCGACGCGAGGCACAACCGCCGCATCGGCCTGCAGTTCCCCATCGATCTTCAGTTCCGGCGCCCGCGTGCGGACGATATCGAGGGCCTTGAGGACCTTCTCGACGCTGGGACCGCCGGCGCTGCGACGGGTCGAATAGGACAGCAATGCGATGCGGGGCTCCTCACCCAGCAGGCGACGAGCGCTCTGACCCGAGGCCAAGGCAATATCCGCCAACTGCTCGGCCGACGGATCGATGTTCACCGCGCAATCGGCATAGACGAATCGACGACTGCCTTCGCCCTGGAAGTTCGGGACGATCATCAGGAAGTAGCTCGACACGGTCTCGATGCCAGCGGCCAAGCCGATGGTCAACGACCCGGCCTGGATCACTGCAGCGGTGGCAGTGGCAGCTCCCGCGACCATCGCGTCGGCATCGCCGCAGGCGACCATCATCCCGCCGTGAAAGAGGGGTTTGACGACCATCCGACGTGCGATCCCGGGTGATATGTCGTCCCGGCCCCTCCCGTACTCTTCGACATAGGCGTCCAGACGGATGCTCTCTTTGGGATCCAGCGTTTTGATGCCCGCCAGTGTGACGCCCGCGTCCTGCACGGCAGCCTCGATCTGCTCGGGCTTGCCCAGGACAATCGGTTCGGCGATCCCCTGATCTCTGATCTGGCGGGCAGCCTGGACGATTCGTGGATCGCGACCTTCCGGCAGAACCACGACGAGACCACGCCCCCTCACCTTCTCCAGGCAATCCCGCACGATATCCCCTGAAGTCTGTTCTTGAGCGATCTGGGCCATGAGTGACGTCTCCAAATGGACCGGATTCAGTTCATTCGGCCCAGAATACACGTGAACGCACAAGAGGCAAGATAAAACTAGTTTTATATGTCACCGCCGGGATGATCGCCTGCGGCGCACCTGTGACACCTGAGTGTTGTGAAAACGTAAATGCCTACGAATACTCATTTTATGCTACGACCAGACGAAGGCGTTTGCCTGCTACGCCTGGGTCTGCTAGCCTGCCAAGATGATGAAACAGAACCTCAGCCTCGCGATCATGACATGCCCGGCCTGCCGCGTCGACCGACAACCCGGAAAAGCGATCGACTTGTTCTGGATGACAGGGACAGTCATCCGATGATCTTATCCGGTATCCGGTTCTTCTATGCTGTTGCATCGGGACGCAGCGCCCGCCGCCCGCAAGTGCCGCGAGGAAACGGCTCGATCCGCCGGGGCACGAGGCCGCGTGAGAACGCAAGGGCGACGGTCGGGTTCGCGCCGCGATCGCAACGGGACAACGGGACTCGACAAGAGAAGAGGCGGTTCAGAAAAGAAAGCGAATACGGGACATGGACAGGGGATCTCGGAAGGCAAGACGATGACGCGACGATTTGTGGAATTGCCCGGCCGGACTCCGCTCCGACTGAGGCAGCTTTGTCTTGACAATTCGACGGATTTCAGGCATTATGCCGTGTGTACGCCTGCGACAAGGTGAACAGCCGGGGACGGCCGCCCAGGATCGAGAGCGGAAACGCATCGCTGTCCCCCAGATCCCCAATGCCGGCATGGCTTGGGAGTGCAAGGATGACGCCGTGCTGCACGATCGAATCCGGTCGTCGCATCAACCGCGAAAACCGGTCGAAGTCTTGATTGATAGTTGAGGCCATGAGTAAGATATCAGCCGACGCCATCGCATCCGAAACCGTCGATGTCCCTGAGATCACCGAAGAAGCGGCCGGAGACCTTGCGGCCGCAGCGTCGGCACCGATCGGCCAATTGCCCCCGGAGGAAAGGCTTCATCGCCCGGCGGTCAAGCTTTCGCTCTATCGCCGCATCTATGATTGGCTCGACGTACATATCAGTCGTCTTTCGGTGCGCAACTACTTCTGGCACCGTGTCTGCTCGTTCTTGTTCTTGCCCCTCTCCTGTGCGAGCGGCATTTACTTCAAGCGAGTCGACGACGACAACTACGTCGCCGTCTTGCCGTTTCGGCGATTCAACAGGAACTGGTACAGCGCCATGGGCGGCGCGGCCCTTCTGGCCAACTCCGAGATCGCGGGCGGTTCCTATCTGTTCCGCGCTTGCGGAGCCGACTACACCGTGGTGTGCAAGCACCTCGACTACCGCTTCCTGCGGCCGTGCCTCGGCACCGCGATCTACACCATGAAGCCTCGTGAGGACATCCAAGAGCAACTTGCACACGGCAAGGAGTTCAATCTCACCCTCGACATGGAAGTCGTGCAGCAGGGCGAGCGCAACCGGCGCGTCGGCAGGTGCGTCGCCACGTTTCATGTGACACCCAAGAGCCACGTCAAGGCCAAGGGCCGATAAGAGAGAAATGCCGGGAGAGACCCGTAGAGAAACGCCGACGGTTGCGGTGCTCGGGTGGGCCGCGTATCTCGCCTGCTCGTGGACCTGGTGCATCGGTATGTACCTGCCCATGTTGCTGGTGCGCGAGCTGGGTACTCTGGGCTTTGTCGTTTTCGCCGTGCCCAACGTTGTCGGCGCCGCGATGATGGGGACGATTCTGCCCTCGGCGGACGCCAGCTTGCAGCTTGTGCGACGCCACCGCCCTGCGCTGGCCGCGTTCTCCGCCGTCACCGTGGCCTTTCACCTTTTCTTCGCCGCCGGGATGCTGCCGCGTCTGATCGGCTCGATGGGCCCATGGACCGTTCTGGCTCTCGTCGTCGTGTTCACAGGCATCGCCCTGCGCCGCCGCGACCGCAACGATCTGATCGCCGCCGTTGTCGTCCTCGCCATCAGTGCCGGTATCGCTTCGTTCGCTCTGCGGAACCGGCTCGATTTCTCGTGGGCGCCGCCGCCGGATCCCGTCGCGGTCGCCGCGCTGGCTCCGGTCTGCGCGTTTGGTTTTCTCCTGTGCCCCTATCTCGATCTGACGTTTCATCGCGCTCGCCATCGCACGTCACCGGCAGCCGGTCGAGTCGCCTTCGGCGTCGGCTTTGGCGTGCTCTTCCTGGCCGTGATTCTGTTCTCCTACGGTTATGCTCGACCTCTGGCCGTCGCCGTCGACGGCCAGGCCCCGCGAGGACCGGGCAATGCTTTTGCCTTGCCGCTCGGCTTCTATATGTCGCTGCAGGTTGCCTACACCGTGGCCCTCCACGTCGTCGAGGTGATCCCTGTGGCCAAGGCCATCATCGGCAGGCATTTGACGCTCATCGCCGTCGTCGCCGCCGGCGGTGCTGCCGCCTTGGGATTCGTGGGCAATCGGGGATCGCTCTTGTACGGCCTCGACGCCGGCGAGGCGATCTACCGTTGTTTCATGGGTTTTTTTGGCCTGTTCTTCCCGGCCTACGTGTGGCTGTGCATGTTGCGCCGCTCACCGTCGGCACGCACGCTAAGAGTGTACGCTGTGGCCGTTGTCGCCGCGCTGCCGCTGTTCTTCGCGGGCTTTGTTGCGGGGCGGACGGTTCTGCTTGTGCCCGGCGTCGCGATCGTTCTGCTGGCCAGGCTCGTGAGGACGGGGGATACCGGGGACGCACCCCGTTTGTAGAGTGGGGACAATCTGTTTTCGGTTGCGAGAGGAACGCGGAAGTCCCGGAGAACGATTCACCCATCTCGGCGTTGGGTTGAGTATGATGGCCCCAGAATAGCCCAGGCGGGAACGGGACTGGCCAAGTATACGGGGGGGGAGCCCAAGGTCCCAGGCACATTTTTTAAAGGGACGTGCTACTCTTTCCGCTTCCTCTATGTCTTTTGAGCCTATCGGAGGAGGAAAACCACCGGCAGGTTCCGCGGACTCCGCTTGGCGATGCCACCGCGAGCCGATGGACGCCTTTGCCATGCCCTTGGCGGACGGTGGCGGAGTTGAAGTCGGACACGGGGGAGGACTTGGGGCGGAGGTCCGGGCAGGGCTCGGAGATCGTCTCCGACCGATTGTGCGGGGGCAACGCCGGATGTCTGGCGAAGTCGTTCTCACGGGAAGCAGGGGGGCTGTCGCGGTGGCGACAGGATCGATCGGCCGCAGGTCTTGATCCAGGTCCAGTGTAAGGCCAGGTGCGTCAGGATCAGGCACAGGAACACAATCGCCAGAACGAAATGGACGTCGCCCCAGTCGTGGCGGCCCAGGCCGAGCAGGTTCCGGACCTCGGCCGGCTCGCGACCGCCTCGGAAGCCGTAGCCATGCCCGCCGCCGGAGCCGGGCGGCAGGATCCATCGCAGGATTGCTCCTGTCCCGGCCAGGAAGAGCAGGTTGAGGAGACAGACAAGATCGACCGCAAAGCAGAGCGTCGTACGTTTCATGGCAAGGTCCTAGAATCAGAATGTCCGCGAGGACGAATTGCATCAGACGGGACCATTTTCCGGCCTGGGGCTACGGCTGTAAAGGGGAACCTCGGCGTCGGCGTATAGGATTCACGAACCCCGGCGGTCCGAGCCGACTACTATCCAAAAGGCCGCGACGTCGCCGATCCGGGCGGCCCGGTGTTCGGCGACGCGCTTTTGTCCTTGACTATTCTGTTGGGATAGGGCCCTATAGGACGCCATGACAAACGAGAAGAACCCCATCCAGTTCTCTTCGCTTTTTGACGCTGGCGAGGTCATCTGTCAAACCAAGGAGAAGGATCGCGACAAGGTCCTTCTGGATCTTCTCAGGCAACTCGCCTATCAGCGCGGCATCGGCAACGTGGACGAAGCCTACCAGGCCGTGCTGGCCCGGGAGAACGACATGCCGACCATCGTCGCGAGGGGAATGGCGATGCCCCACGCAAGGCTCGATGCGATCGACGAACTGGTCGTCGGCGTGGCGACCTCCCGCGAGGGAATTGTGTACGACGCCCGCCAGCCGGACAATCTCGTCAAGCTCATCGTGCTGACCCTGGCGCCGAAGGCCGCTCCGGGGGCCTATCTCCAGGCGATCAGCAGTCTGGCCAGAATTTGCCAGGACCCGTCGACTCCCGACGTGATCGCGAGCCTGCCGACGGCCGAGCAGGTCTGGTCCTTCTTCGACAAAGGCGGAATGGTCCTGCCCGACCACCTGCGGGCGGCCGACGTGATGGACCCCGTCCAGGTGAAGCTCCAGGAGAACGATACGCTGGAGCGGGCCATCGACCTGTTCGTGCGGCACCGCCTCAACGAGCTGCCCGTCGTGGACAAGGACGGCGACCTGATCGGCGTCGTGAGCACGTACGAGCTGCTCCGCGTGTGCCTGCCCGACTACATCCTCTGGATGGACGATCTGACGCCGATTCTGAACTTCGAGCCCTTCGCAGAGATCCTCCGCAAGGAGAGCAAGACCTGGCTGGCGGAGATCATGACGACCGACTACGCCACGGTGGAGGCGGACGCCCCGGCCGTCCAGGTGGCCAAGGAGATCACCCGACAGCGGACGAACCGGGCCTACGTCGTCCGCGGCAAGAAACTGCTGGGCGTCGCTTCGTTGGAGACCTTCCTGAGCAAGATTCTACGGGAGTAGCCATGGCTTCTGCGGAAGCGCGAAGAGGGATTCTGCGGCATGGGGGCCGGCCTTTGATCACGCTGGCCGTCAGCGGTCTGGTCGGCCTGTTAGCCCATTCGCTCGGGCTCGACCGCTCGCAGGTGATCTCCGTGACGATCTTCCTCGTCATCATCATGTCCACGTTGCTGTTCTGGCAGTTCCGGCTTGCCATCGCGTTCGTCGGCATCGGGGCCTTGATGGGCACCAACGTCCTGACGCTGCCGACGTTCATCGAGGAATGCCAACTCGACGTCATCCTGTTCCTCGTCGGCATGATGGTCACCGTCGGCGTGCTCAAGGAACTGGGCCTGTTCACCTGGATCATCCAGAGCGTGATCGCGATCAAGGGGATGACCGGGAAGCGGTTCGTCGCGATCATCGTCTTTCTCGGGGCCTTCATGGCCTGCGTCGTCGACGAGGTGACCTCGATCGTCTTCGTCGCGACACTGATCTTCCAGGTCTGCGACACGCTGAAGATACGGCCGATGCCGTTCATCATCATCGCGGTGATGGGCACCAACGTCGGTTCCGCGGGCACCATGCTGGGCAACCCGGTCGGCATCCTCATCGGCCAGAACGCCGAGCCGCCCCTGAGCTTCGTCGATTTTCTCCAGTGGTCGTTCCCCGTCATGCTCGTGGGGCTGGCTGCCACCTTGGGCATCCTGACATGGTGGTTCCGCGAGGACATCCGCCTGCTCTCCGAGCGGCTCGAGGCCCGACGGGAGCTCGGCCTGGGCCTGGGCCCCTTGATCCAGGTGCCCTACAAACGAAGCCTGGCCATCCTGGTGGGCATGATCGCCCTGATCGGGTCGCACCATTTCCTGGAGCGAACGCTCAACCTGGCGCCGAACACCGTGCTGATCGTCGCGCCCCTGGTCATCGCGGGCCTTCTGATGATGTGGCGGCACGAGCGGTCCCGGCACTACATTGAGGCCGACGTCGAATGGTGGACGCTGCTGTTCTTCATGATGCTCTTCGCGGTGGCCGGCACGCTGGAGCACACCCACGTCACGTCGAGAATCGCGGATTCGTTCCACGCCGCGTTCGGCGGCCGGTCGTTCATCCTGATCCCGCTGATCCTGACCCTCTCGGCGATCGGGTCGGCCTTTGTCGACAACATCGTCTTCGTCGCCGCGTTCATGCCGGTGGTGAACAAGCTCCAGCAAACCCCGCTGATCTGGGCGCTGCTGCTGGGCACCTGTTTCGGCGGCAACATTACGATGATCGGCTCGACCGCCAACATCGTCGCGCTGGGCATGCTCGAAAAGCGATACCGCGCCTCGATCCGGTTTCTCGACTGGCTCAAAGTGGGGATTGTGGTCGGCCTGGTCACCGGCCTGATCGCCTGGGCCGGCGTGGCCATCCTGGCGCCCTACATGCCCACCGTGGAGCAGAGACTCCAGAATGTTCGGATGCACGGCCAACCGGCGACGACGCCGGAAGGGGAAAATCCCAATTTCGAAATGCGAAATCCGAAACAAATTCCAAGCACCAAACCCAAATGACCGAAACGCGGTCCCGGCTCCGGAGGACGCCGTTTTGAGCCTTTAGGTTTCGATCATTTGTGCTTGTTTTGGATTTCGATATTCGAATTTCGGATTTTCCGTGGCTACGCAACGGGTGCGTAGATTTCCGTCAGCAGTTCTTCCGGCGGGACCTTCTTCGGATCGTTCAGGTACACCTCGCGGGTCGGCCCGGCGATCTTCTTGCGGTTCTCGGCGAGCCAGGCGAAGAGCTTCTTGTAGGCGTCGGCCGACTTCTCGTAGGGGCCCTTGTGCGTGATCCGGGCCATCGATCCGCCCGGCAGTTCGTAGCAGGTGATCTCCTCGTTGCCCGGGATTTCCATGGACACCGGAATCGCCACCTCCACATCCGCGTTGCGCAGGAGGTTGGCTCGCACGACTTCCTTGGGATTCTCGTGGCAGACGAAGGCGGGCGGCCCGGCCACCTGGGCCCCATGGGCCTCGATGTACTTGCGGATGCTCGCGAGCATGGGGCGGATCTGGGCGTAGGTGCCTCGCTTGCGCATCCCGACGACCAACTGAGGTTCCACGTTTCTGATCACGACCTCATTCATCGCGCGTTCTCCCACCAGCCGGTCCGGCCGTGCCCGCCACAGCCCGGA
>JAAYVJ010000502.1 GCA_012517265.1 Planctomycetota bacterium
ATTCATTGTAGGACCCAGATATGGAGTGTCAACGGAAATATCGCCGGGATCGATACGACAGCCGGATCTGTCGCCACGAGCGTGAAAGACAAAGGGCCGCGAGTCTGGCCCGCGGCCCTTGATGACAGATCCTGCAGATCGAAACGACTCGATCACGGATTCGCCAGCTTGGCGATCTCCGACTTGGACAGCGCGCCGCGGTAGATTCGGACCTCGTCGATCAGGCCGTGGTACAAGCGCGTCGTGTTCTGGGCGTCGCGACCGATGTTGACGTCGTAGGCCGCCGAGGCGATGACGCCCGTGTGCAGGTTGCTGCCGACCACGGCGCCGTCGACGTAGACCTTCAACTGCACCCCGTCGTAGGTCCCGGCCACGTGGTGCCACTCGTTGTTGAAGTCGGTCGTCAGGACCGGGCTGTTGGCCGCGTACCAGGTGCCGTCGTAGATGAAGAACTCGATGGTGTTGCCGGTGTTGTGCTTGAGGGCGTAGCTCGTGTCGCCCTTGACGACGAAGGGATTGTGCTCGCTGTTGGCGGCGTCCGTCGGCTTGATCCAGGCCGCCAGCGTCACCTGGTCGGTGATGTTCAGGCTCGCGCCGTTGCCGCAGTTGACGTAGTCGTCGACGCCGTCCAGGCTCAGGGCCGCGCCGATCCGGCCGGCGGCCGCCCACGTCGGACCGCCGACGAGCGTGCCGTGGTTGGCGTTGCCGGAGCTGTCCTGGGCGTTGTTGTCCAGCTTCCAGTAGCCGACCAGGGTCGCCGGGGTCTCCTCCACGGGCTCGCGGGCCGGATACAGCCGGATGTCGTCGATGAACAGCAGGCCTGCGCCCGTCCCGCCGCCCAGACCGATCGTCATCGACTTGACGCGGGCCAGGCTCACGCCGGTCAGGCTGCTCAGCGGGATGTTCCACTGCGTCCAGGCGGGCTCGGCCAGCGAGGTCGGGTCGCCCTCGAAGACGACCTTGGCGCTCTTATTGCTCTGGTCGGTCACCTTGACCCACAAGGGCATGTTCGTCGGGTTGCCCGCGGCGCCGTAGAAACTGATCGAAAGCGTCGTCACGGCGGCCTTCGTCCAGTCCTGCGCGCCGTCGAACGTCAGCGTGGCCTCGGAGGTCGTCGCGCCGTTGGCGTTGTCGAACGCCAGGGGCATCGACTGCGCGCCGCCGTGGACGGTCGTCTGCTCGGCGAACGGGGCCGCGTCGTAGCCGACCAGCGAACCGTTGGCCGGGTCGTCGTAGCCGTCGACCCAGAATTCATAGATCCGGTTGCCCTCGTCGTCGGTGTAGCTCTCGAAATCGTCGACCACGATGGAATCGACGGTGGAGAAGCTCCAGACCTCGCCTTCCCAGGCCGCGGGGACCGCCGCGTTATTGACCTCGACGACCTTCCAATAGTAGGTCGCTCCGAGGCTGACGGCGGCGTTGAAGCTCGCGTTCGAGACCACGCTCTTGGGAGCGGCGCCGTCGATCACGGCCTGCTTGTCGGTGCTCAGGTACACCTCATGGGACACGGCCTGTCGGCCGCCGCGCCAGCTCAACGTCGCTTGGGGGGCGACGCCCGTCGCGCCGGAGGCCGGCGACGGCTCCCGGGCGGCCATCGGCGTCGTGTAGAATCGAACCTCGCTCAGGCCGTACTGCGGAAGCAGCCCGCCCCAGTTGCTCTTGGCGGTCAGACGGACGTACCGGGCCGCGATGGCCCCGAACTCGATGACCGTATCGGCCTGGTACCCATCGGCGCCGGGGGCCTGGGTCACTTCGAAATCGCCCAGAGTCGTCCAGGCGGCGCCGTCGAGCGAATACTCGACCGTCATTTCCCGGATGCCGAAGCCGACGTAGGACTCCATCGTCTGATTGGAGTTCCAGATCAGGAGCTGATCGACGCTGTAGAGCTTGTCGAAGCGGTACTGAATCCAGGCCGGCTCGGCGGCGCCCTTGGCGCTGAGCCACATGGTCATGGCGTCCACCGAATGTCCGTCCGTGGCGTCCAGGCCGGAGCCGTCGATGGTCTTCTCGGGCCCCATGCCGGCGCTGCTGCTGCTGGACGCGGTGGCGGTGATGTGGCTGCCCGCCAGCGGATAGGACTTCGGCTCGACCGTGAAGCTCCAGACACTGCCCTTGAAGACCGTCGAGGTTGGCGGTGCGTTGACCTCGTCAACCCGCCAGAAGTATGTCCGGCCCAGTTCGAGTCGCGTGGTGCGGAACGAGTTGGCGTCCTGGCCCTGCGAAACCAGCACGCCCAGGGGAGAGGCGACCGTGGCGTTGTCGACGTCGTCGAAGGACAGGCCCAGATACACGTTGTGTGCGTTCGCCCAAGGGCCCGGCTCCCAGGCCAGGACCGCATCCCAGGGCACGTCCGTCGCCCCGTCGGCCGGGGAGGGCATGAGCGATCCGCCCGCCGAGCCTTGGGCGACCAGATCCAGACGCACCCGGTCGAGGCCGAGCCAGGTGCCGGCCCCTGTGACATTGGCGAACTCGACGCCGACAAAATGCCCGGCGGACGCCGGAACCGTGGTCGAGTCGAACGACAGAGTGAACTCGGCCATCGTATCCGTGACGGTGACATTCTGCGTCGCCGCGACGACGCGAGCGCCGTCCACGTCATAATAGATCGTCATTCGCAGAGTGGTCGCCTGGTACGTGTTCCGGGCGTCCACCTTCAGCTCGAAGACGTCCCCGCGGACGATCCGATGATCGGTCAACTGCCAGAGCGCTGGGTCGGCCGGGTCGCCGCGAAGGAACGCGGTGTAGGTCCCGTCCGTCGGGGTGTACCCGGTCTCGACGCCGGAGTCGGCGGGCGCGGAATCCGTGTTCCAGCCGGGGACGTTCGCAAAACCCGTCTGCTTGCCCGTTCCGGGCAGCTCGAAACTGAAGTTCTCGATCGTGATCGGAGTGGCCTGCACGATGCCGGCCAGGAGGGCGACCAGAAACGCAAAGGGTGTCAGAGACCTGAGAGACATAGATTTCTCCTACCAAAGTGCCAGAAAACCGCCAGATCTGTTATCTTGCCGCAATGACTATATATATCCCAGAGTCGCCAGATTGGCAAGAGATGCGGCGGAGATGCCGCAAAATGGCGGCAGGACGGGGACCGTCGAACCGGTCGTAATTGAAAAGACGCCGCTTGCGATATGACTAAAAAAAAGGCCTCTGCGTCGAGGGACGCAGAGGCTGGCTCGGAAAGAAACTCACATAGCCCCCCCAAAGTTCGGTATGACTCGGCTCGTTCTCCGAGTATGCGACAGCAGATGGGGTTTCGGGGTCCCCAACGCGGAACCACGCGTTGGGGTCCCCCCCGAGACGCGGCGAACCGCGTCCGGACGCCCCTAAGCCTGGGGTCTTTCGGGATTCCCGACACGGCGTGCCGCGGCGGGAGCCCCCCTCCTGTCTATGAGGCAGGCTTCTGCTTCAAAGACTCTGTCATGGGCGGTGCATCCTGCGTTTCACTGATCCGTTGCTACCTATAGTCTACGATAGAAATCGAAGAAGACAAAAGAAGCGAAGCGGGAAGTCAGAGGAGGACCGAAAACCGGCTTGCGACTTCAAACTTCCTCGACCTTCGCCTTGCTTCGCAACGAATCGAGATACTCGCCGAGGGCCTGCTCTCGCTTGTGCTCGGCGGCCTGTTGGGCCACCTGCTCCTTGACCTCTTTGAGAGGGGGAACGGCCGGCGGCCGGCGGTCGTACAGCTTGGCGATGTGGAAGCCGAACCGCGTGCGGAAAACGTCGCTGACCTGGCCGGGATTCAGATTGAACACGACGTCCTCGAACTCCTCGACGAGCTGGCCGCGCACGACGTAGCCCAGGTCGCCGCCGCGGTCGGCGCAGTCGGTGTACTTGGGCGCGACGATCTCGAACGCGGCGCCGCTTGCGATCTCGGCGTAGGCCTGGGACACGGCCTCGTGCGCCGTGGCCTCGTCGGTCTGCCAGTTGATATACTTGACGATGTGGGCCACCCGAATCTGTTCGCCGGAGGCGAATCGCTCCTTGTTCTGCTCGTAGTAGTCGGCGATCTCGGCATCCGTAAGCTTGGGGGTCTTGGCGTAGATCTCGGCGATCTTGTGCTCGACCTTGATCTGGAGTTCGATGATCGCCTTGGCCTGCTCTTCGCCGTCGGCGTTCAACTCCTTGTAGAGGTCCTCGATCTTGGGGTATCGTTCCTTCAGTTGGGCGAACGCTGCGTCGACGTCTGCGGCCGAGACCGCCGGACCGCTGTTCTTGGCCTCCTGACGGAGCAGCACCCGCTCGATCACATTCTCCTTGGACCAGTCCAATAGCTGGGCCTCGCGGGCCCCCGCCTCCAGACCGGCGAAGGCCTGCTCGTAGCTGGGCCGAAGACGCGCCACTTCCTCCTGAATCTCCCGATCTTCAACTCTCTGGCCGTTCACGAGAATCGCCATTGCGTGCTCCTGAATGCATGAGATCCGAAATTCGAAACTCGAAATCCGAAATGAATCCAAATGCCGAGAACCCAAACGACCGAAACGCTGTCGCCCGTCGGAGGGCCCGTTTTGAGTTTTGG
>JAAYVJ010000503.1 GCA_012517265.1 Planctomycetota bacterium
CCGGCAAAGACGGCCGCCGTCAACGTGATGCACATGCTTGACAGCAGATACTCCCACGACACGCCGCCCAGCACACGGACGATCGCCAGGATCGGGAACGTGATCGCGAGCAGTTGGACCAGTTGCAGCAAGCGGCTCAGGACCTTGCCCATCACGATTTGGAAGCTGTTGACCGGCGTGGTCATCAGGAGGCCCAGCGTGCGATGGTAGAGTTCGTCGCTGATGGCGTTGCTGAGCATGATCGCCGCCAGGATCTGCATCGCGACGAACTGGAACAGCACGACCGTGCGGACGATCGCCTTGCCGGCCTCGGCCATGCGGGATTGCTGGACGATCGCGTTGCCCTGGACATCGACGCGGCTCATCCAGACCATGACCACGAAGAAGGCCAGAACCAGAATATAGAAGAAACGCAGCGAGTAGTTCCTGCGCCGGCGGCTTGAGACCCGCAGTTCCTTGTCGAAGATGGGCCCCGCCAGCCACGTCGGGTCCAGAGTCATCCGGGTCATCCTTCCCATCTGAGCAACCATTGCCGTTCTCCGGGTGTCTTGCAGAACATCAATCGAGCAACCTGCGACGGAAACCCCGCACCGCCCGCCATGTGAATCCGAGCGACGCCAGCGCGTACCCGGCCATTGAGACCAACATCACCACCGCCATGCCGAACGCGTCCACGCGGTCTCCGAACCACCACAGGTCGGTGGCACAACCAACGAGCGACGTGGCCACCATGGCCAGGGCCTCTCCGAAAGGGACCATGGCGAAGGCGACGGAGGCGCCCCCGCTCCAATGGCTTCTTACGATCCCATCGACCAGAACCCCGAGAACCGGGGGCACCGCCCACAGAACGCCGGCCAGCACGAGGTTCGCGGTGACGGCTTCGCCCGTCCGGTGGAACCGCGTGCCGAGATAAAAGCCCGTCGCCGAGAGGAACAGCAGGAACGTCGCGGAGATCAGAACCACATGAACGATCGCAATCGGATGGAAGCAGTCGGCCCAGGTGAACGCTGCGACGTAGGCCAGCAGGGCCAGCCAGATTGGGCCGCATCGGCGCAGCACGCCCACGAACTTGCCGATCAGAATCTCGCGGTCCGTCAACGGCGTCATCAGCAGCACCGGCCAGGTCCGCGATTCCCTCTCCACGCTCATCACCGTCGCTGAGGAGGTAATGGTGAAGAGGATGGCCAGTCCGAGGAAGGCCCAGACGTACATGATGTGGGCCGCCTCGTAGTCGAGAAACGCCATCAGAGTCGAGAACGAATAGGCGATGACGATCAGAAGCCCTTCGATGGCCAGAGCGATCGTCATCGCGAACCTCTCCCTGCGGGACAGCGTGCAGGTCATCTCCTTCCATACCATGGGCGGGCCGACCACGCGGCGGATCTCGCTTCGCAGCTTGCGCGTCGATTTCTTCTGTGCAGGGGTTTCTTCAAACCGTCTGTGGCGCAGCCTGTCCAGCAACGCCGGCTCGCCCATGGCCCGGCGCAACGCCACAGGTCGAATCAGCCGCACCGACATGCCCATGAGATACGCCGAAGCGGCGAGCAGGACCGCACAGCAGATGACGAGTTGCGGAATCGCAGCCAACGGCGTGCGCCGAGGGGAGATCATCTGGTCCGTGATCTGATAGAGCAAAAAGAACGGATTCCAGAGCAGAGTCGTCTTGAGCCATCCCGCTCGCGGCCCTCCCCATCCATGCAGGCCGCCCACCACAAAGGGCGCCATTACGAAGACCAG
>JAAYVJ010000065.1 GCA_012517265.1 Planctomycetota bacterium
ACGTACACCGCCAGGTGAGTCGCGGCCGCTCCGGTGTGCAGCCGAAAGCCTCTTTCCATCCTCTCCGCTCTGCGGTAGCATGAATGCCTCGCGGTCGAGGCGGACCGCGCGTTGCGTCGTGGGCGTTGTGTGCGTCGAAAGGAGAATACCTATGAGCGGGATTGCGAGAGCATCGCGGATCGCGGCCGTCGGGCTGTTGATGATTGCGATGGAAATGGGGGTTGCGATGGGCCAGGCGAGCGAGTCTCAGACTCCCAAGCAGCCGGAGCAGGACGTCATCAAGACCGAAACGGGGGATCTGAAGATCACGTTCATCGGACACGGGACGTTGATGTTCGAGTATCAGGGCAAGGTGATCCACGTCGATCCCGTCAGCCGGGAAGGCGACTACTCGAAGTTGCCCAAGGCCGACATCGTGCTGATCACGCACGAACATGGCGACCACCTGGATCCCAAGGCCCTCGGCATGATCCGCAAGGACGCTACGAAGATCGTGTTGACCAAGGCCTGCGCCGAGACCGTCTCCGGCGGCACGATCATCCAGAACGGCGAAACGCGGACCGTCGACGGGCTCAAGATCGAGGCGGTTGCGGCCTACAACATCGTTCACAAGAGGTCCGACGGTCAGCCGTTCCATCCCAAGGGCGTCGGCAACGGCTACGTCGTCCACTTCGACAAGACGCGGGTCTACGTCGCAGGCGACACGGAGAACATCCCCGAGATGGCGCTGCTCAAGAAGATCGACATCGCCTTTCTGCCGATGAACCTGCCCTACACGATGACGCCGGAGATGGTGGCGGCCGCCGCGAAGGTGTTCGAGCCGAAGATCCTGTACCCCTATCACTACGGGCAGACCGACCCGAACGCGCTCGTGACTCTCTTGAAGGACTCGAAGATCGAGGTCCGCGTTCGCAAGTTGAAATGATCGCCTTGCGCGGCCGCGCCCTGGAGACCGACATCGATGGATTCAAACAGCGTCGTGCGACGGCCTGAGCCGTTCATTCGCAAGTACGTCCTGATCCTCATGACGCTGGCAGGCGTCGCGGGCATTGCGTGTTTCATCGTCGTGACGGTCTTGCCCTCGCCGGAAGGGCCCTTGTTCAAGGACCCGCTTCGCAGCTTCATCACGGGCCTGGGCGTTCTGGCCATCGCGTATCCGATCGCGGTCGTGGGCCGGGCGATTCAGAGGAAGTCCGCAGGCTCGCCGTACTTCGAAGGCGCGTTCATCGCCGGCACGATCAACTTGGCCGCTCTGATCTGCGCCGGCGCGGGCTTGGCCTGCGTCGGATTCGGCCTCTACGATCTGGTGCTCTGGTTCCTCAACCGGCCGTGACCACGAGGAGACGCCGTTCCAGGCCCCGCGGCATTTCCCGCTTTCTGCGTGACCGACGTCAGAGCTGAAACGCCCCTTTGATCATGATCGGCTCGCCGTCGACGTAGATGCTCGGGCTCTTGAGCACGCCGTCGACGTGCGTCTTGCTGTCCCACGCGGCGCCGGTCTTGGTCGGGTACGAACTGCCGAAGGCGATGTGGATGCCCGGGAATTTCTCGTCCTGCAGCAGGTTGTAGATCAGGCGGGTCAGGCCGGTGTTGGTCCCGACCGCGAACTCGCCCACGCGGTTGCTGTTCTCGTCGCTCTCGAAGATGTACTGGCCGTACTCCCGCCGAAGGGCGTCGTTCTTGCATTCGAGCGAGGCCTTGATCGCCCGGCCGTCCTGGACCTGCACGCGGATCGGCGTGTCCTCGATCGACGCGTACTTCTCCGTGAAGAAGTCGCCGAGGCAGCCGTCGATGACGACCTGGCCGTTGAGGGTCGCGGGACACGTGAAGACCTCGCCGTCCGGCAGGTTGCTCCAGTGCTTGGGCCGGATGTCCCCGTCGCTGATGATCCACTTGAGGTCCGGGCTGAACTCGGCGGTGAAGTCGTTGCCTTTGTCGGTGACCACGCGGATCGTGCGGGCGACCCTGACCTTCTCGTACACCAGCTTGCTGATCCGCTGAATTTCCTTGTAGTCGCTGCACATGCCGTCGGTCATGATCTGGGGCGTGATCCCGATCATGTGGGCGTGCCGCAGGCGGGGATTGGCGTCGATCGCGCCCAGCATGGGTCGTCGGAAGGTCTGCAACTCGCCCTTGGCCCCCTGAGCGGCGTAGATGCTGACGTCCGCGGTCAGCAGGGCCTCCTGGATCACGTCGGGGAACGGAACCGGCCGGACGCCGAAGTCCTCCATGATGAAGAACCGGGCGGCCGTCTCGGCCCTCTTCTCCGCGGCCGTGCGCAACGCCGAGCCGATTTCGAGCGTCTCTTTGTCGGTGATGACGACCAGCTTGTCGTTCTTCTTCACCTTCAGGCAGTTGTCGATGGCTTGTCGGACGCCTTCTGCAATCGTTCCCATGCGATGTTCTCCTCAAATCCGCCGTCGTCGGCATCCCGACGGCATGTCCATGATTTCCAGCCCGCCATCATAGCACGGAGGGACGCGGCATTCCATAGGGTTGATTCATTCGTCGAATTGCTCTACACTACCGGCTGGTTTTCTTTGTGAGGGCCCGAGCTTGAACAGATTCGCGATCGGACGCAGTTGGCGATGCGGCAGAGGGATGGGGGGCGGTCTTTGCCTGGTTCTCTGGCTTTGTTGTCTGTGCCGGGGGGCTCTGACCCCTCCGTCGCAGGACTGGTTCCCCAAGGCTCCGGCTCTGCCGCCTGCGGAAGGCGACGTGGTCCGCGTCGCGACGGTGGAGGAACTGATCCGGGCCGTCGAGCAGGCCACGCCCGGCCAGACGATCCTGGTGGCCGAGGGGCATTACCTGATGCCTCGCTACATCGAGATCCGGGCCGACCGCCTGACTCTGCGCGGCGCATCCGGCCGTCGAGAGCGAGTCGTTCTCGACGGAGCCCGGAGCATGCACGGCGAACTGCTCGGCGTGCGGAGCTGTTCCGACGTGACGATCGCCGATCTGACCATTGAGAACATCCGGTTCAACGGCTTCAAGATCAACTCCGACTCCAACGTCCAGCGGCTGACGATCCGCAACTGCATCATCCACAATATCTGGCAGCGGGGCGTCAAAGGGGTGAAGGTCCCCGAGGAGAATCGTCAGACCATACGGCCCAAGGGCTGCCGAGTGCAGTATTGCCTGTTCTACAACGACCGGCCCAAGCAACTGAGCGACGACCCGGCCGACATCGCCCAGGGCAACTACATCGCCGGGATCGACGTGATGTACGCGAAGGACTGGGTCATCAGCGACAACGTGTTCGTGGGCATTCAGGGCCGGACCTTCGAGGGCCGCGGCGCGATCTTCCTCTGGTTCGACGCGCAGGATTGTCTGATCGAGCGGAACATCATCATCGACTGCGACATCGGCATTCAACTCGGCAACGCCCACCGCGCCGACGGCGTCGAGCGTCACTGCGTCCGGTGCGCGGCGCGCAACAATTTCATCACGCGGGCCCCCGAGGCCGGCATCGTGACGACGTACACGAAGGACTGTCGAGTCCTGCACAACACGATCCACGATCCGCGAACCCCCAAGGGCAGGCTGCTTCGCACGGTCTTCGACAACGATGGCCTGATCGTGGCCAACAATCTCCTCAGCGGCCCGGCGACGAGCAACGAGTCCGGCAGTCAGATCCAATTCGCAGGCAATCTGCTCTGGGACGTATCGAGCGTCTTCGCGGACCCGGCCCATGGCGACCTGCACTTGGCGAAACCGTCGCCGGAGATTGTCGACAAAGCGGCGGCGATCTCCGAAGCTCCCGATGCGGACATTGACGGGCACAAGCGAGACGCCAGGCCGGACATTGGGGCCGATGAGTTGGCTGCCTCGAGGTGATGAAATGGGACTTCATGTCGTGATCGTGGGGCTTGCGGTGTCGGGCATCCTCGCCCTCGGCGCCCGAGCCGATGAGATTCGCGTCGCCGACACGAGTCAGTTGCGGGAGGCCGTGACCCGCCTGACGCCCGGTACGACGGTGCTGCTGAGCCCGGGCGTGTATCAAGGCGGCCTGTACCTGTCCGGCCTTGCGGGGACACAGGAGGCTCCGATCGTCATTCAGGGGGCCGAACCGAACTCGCCGCCCGTATTCCGAGGGGGCGGCGGGCAGGCGTTCCAGTTGGCCGACTGCAGCCATCTCATTCTGAGGAACATCCGAGTCGAAGGGTTCGCAGGCAACGGAATCAATATCGACGACGGCGGGTCGTTCGAGACCCCAGCGCACCACATCGCGATCGAGGACGTCACGATCCTGGAGATCGGACCCAAGGGCAACCACGACGCCTTGAAGATGTCGGGCGTCGATCACTTCAGCGTGCGGAACTGCCGCTTCCAGGCCTGGGGCGGCTCTGGCGTAGACATGGTCGGCTGCCATCACGGCGTGGTCGAGGACTGCACGTTCGTCGGTCGCAAGGGGTTCTCGCAGGACAACGCGGTGCAGCTCAAGGGCGGCACGGCGGACGTGCTCGTGCAATGCTGCCTGTTCAAGAATGCCGGGCAGCGGGCCGTCAATCTCGGCGGCAGCACCGGTTTGCGGTTCTTCCGGCCTGCCGTGCAGGGCTACGAGGCGAAGGACATTACGATTGCGGGCAACCGCTTCGAGGGGAGCCTCTCGCCGGTGGCCTGGGTCACCGCCGACGGCGGGCACGTGCATCACAACACCATCGTCCTGCCGGAGAAGTGGGTGTTGCGAATCCTCCAGGAAACGGAAGACCCGCAGTTTGCGCCGTGCCATGGCGGCGTGTTCGAGGACAATCTCGTGTTCTACGATTCCCGCGTGCAGGTCTTCGTGAACGTCGGGCCGCGGACCGCCCCGGAGACATTCGCCTTTCGCCGCAACGTATGGTGCGACGTGGAGGGCTCCCGCAGGCCGTCGTTGCCGGTTGAGGAACAGAACGGCGTCTACCTCTCGCGAGTCGGCGCCGAGTCGTACAAACGGGTTCAAACCACAGTCGAAAACAATCACTAATGAAGGACGCAGCCATGAAACGCCAGAATGAGAAACAGGAGAAGGCCGGGTCTGATCGATCGTCTCGCAGGGAGTTCATGGCCAACAGCGGCAGAGCGGCTGTCGGCTCGGTGCTGGCCGCAAGCGTGCTGTCCCGGGCCTACGCGGGCGAGGACAACACGATCCGCCTGGCCCTGGTCGGCTGCGGCGGGCGGGGCAGCGGGGCGGCGGCCAACGCGCTTTCCTCCCAGACCGGACCGACGAAGCTGGTGGCCATGGCCGACGTCTTCGAGGACCGATTGAAGAATTCGCACAAGGCCCTCAGCGAGCAGTTCCCGCAGCAGGTCGACGTGCCGCCCGAGCGGCGGTTCACCGGGTTCGACGCCTACCGCAAGGCGATCGACTGCCTGCGGCCCGGGCGAGACGCGATGATCCAGGCGACCCATGCGGCCTTTCGACCGACTCATCTGAAGTACGCGGTCGCCAAGGGCGTCAACGCCTTCATCGAGAAGTCCTTCGCCCCCGACCCCGGCGGCACGAAGGAGATTCTTCGGCTGGGCGAAGAGGCCAAAGCGAAGAACCTCAAGATCGGCTGCGGCCTGATGTGCCGGCACTCCGCCTCTCGCCAGGCGATGATCCAGAAGATCCGCGAGGGAGCCATCGGCGAGGTCCAACTGATCCGGGCGTATCGCATGGACCCCGGGGCCCGCATGGGACCCTACCAGGGCCCCGAGAGCGAGCTGCTCTGGCAGATCCGCCGGCCGTACTTCTTCATCTGGGCCTCTTCGGCCTGGTTCATCGAGATGATGATCCACCAGGTGGACGAGTGCTGCTGGATCAAGGACGCCTGGCCGGTCAGCGCCGAGGGCCTGGGCGGCGTCGAGCCGGGAAGCGCCGACTGCAGCCAGAACCTGCACACCTACGCCATTGAGTACACCTTCCCCGACGGGACCAAGGCCCTGGTCAACAGCCGCAACCAGCCGGGCTGCCACAACGAGTTCGCCACGTGGGTCCACGGCACCAAGTGCGCCGCCCAGTTCTCGGGCAACATCCATGCCCCCACCGTGCACACGTACAAGGACCAGCGGTGCGTCAAGGACAACATCGCATGGCGGCCGGAGAACGAGAAGGCGAGCCCCTACCAGGTCGAGTGGGACACGCTGCTGACCGCGATCCGCGAGAACCGCACGCACAACGAGGTCGAGCGGGCGGCGTACACGAACCTCGTCTCGATCATGGGCCGCGCCGCGATCCACATGGGCCGGATCATCACCTGGGATGAGATGCTGGCGTCGAACTTCAAGTTCTGCCCGAACGTGGACTTCACGATGGACAGCCCCTCGCCGTTGCAGGCGAACGCCGAGGGCCGCTACCCGATCCCGATCCCCGGCAAGTGGACGGAGATCTAGCGGTCAGGGCCGCCGCTTGTCCCGCTCGGCTCGGACGGCTGCGACGAAACCCGGCGGATTGACGATCGGGCCGGCTGCAATAGACGGACGGTCCACAAGCGTCTTTGTTACCGGTTCGGCCGTGGCGTAAACGCGGCGAATCGGATAGGATGCCCGCCGGGCCGGGAGGCGGGCATCGTCGTACGTTCTGGAGAGTCGTGAATGAGCAGTCTGAAGCATCTGGTGGTGTCGCTCGCTTGGATTCTGGTTTCTTGCATGGTTGCCGGCGCGACGGATTGGCCGCAGTGGCGGGGGCCGTTCTTCAACGGATCGAGCGACGAGCAGTGCGTCCCGGCGTCCTGGAGCGCGACGGAGGGGATCGCCTGGGTGAGCCCTCTGCCCGGCCCCAGCGGCGCGACCGCGGTCGTCTCCATGGGCAGGGTGTTCGTCACCTCCGCGGTCAAGGGAACGCCCGAGTTCGCCGCCCTGTGCTTCGACGCCGCGACCGGCAAGCTGCTCTGGCGGAAGACCGTGGGCTCCGATCCCCGCAGGTTCCCGCGGAACAATCTCGCGTCGCCCTCGCCCGCGGCCGACGGGACCCGGGTGTTCTTCCTGTACGGCGAAGGCACCCTGGTCGCGTTCGACTACGACGGAAAGGAACTGTGGTCCCGCGGCATCGAGAAGGACTATGGCAACTTGTCGCTCCAGTTCGGTTACAGCAATAGCCCGATGGTCTACGACGGCAGGCTCTACGTCACGCTGGTCCGCCGGGACAAGCCCTATCGCGACCCGCCGGCAAGTGCGCCGCTCGACTCGTTCCTTCTGGCCCTGGACCCGAGTACGGGGCGCGAACTCTGGAAGCAGACCCGCAAGACCAATGCGTTCGACGAGGGCATGGAGACCTATTCCACGCCGGTTCCGTTCGTCCGCAACGGCAAGACCGAGTTGCTCCTGACAGGCGGCGACTTCATCACCGCCCACGACCCGGCCACCGGCGGGGAGCTCTGGCGCATCGAATACTGGAAGGACAAGGTCCGCGACTCGCGGATCATTCCGTCGCTGGTGACCGGGGAGGGGCTGATCTTCGGCACCCGTCACAAGCACGAAGGCGTCTTCGCGGTCGAGCCGCCCATGGGGGAAGACCAGACCGCCAGGATACTCTGGGAGTTCACCGAAGCGGCGCCCGATTGCAGCACGCCGCTGTTCTACGACGGTCGGCTCTATGTCTTCGACGGCCTCAAGCGAAAGACCATGACATGCCTGGACCCCAAGACCGGCCGGACGGTCTGGCAAGGTCGCGTCCCGGGATCGGGGCCCTGGTGGTCCTCCCCGACCGGCGCCGACGGCAAGCTCTACGTCATCAGCGAAGCAGGCAATATCGTCGCGCTCCAGGCCGGCGGCGACGAGTTCAAGGTCCTCTTCGAGACGCAGATCAAAGAGCCCGAGATCCAGGCGTCCATCTCGATCTCGGGCGGCCGCCTGTTCGTGCGAACCGCCCAGAACCTCTATTGCATCGGCAAGTGAGCTGGTCGCTGAACCTGGTGCATCAACCCCTTCGCGCCATCTCCATCAGCCGGGCGACGCGCTCCTCGGTGGGCGGGTGGGTGCTGATCAGTCTGCCCAAGTCCCGGCTGGTCAACGGTTGTACGATGAACAGGCTGCTTTGCGCATCGGGCACAGGCAGCGGGATGTGCTTGCTGGCGGCCTCGAGTTTCTGAAGCGACCGGGCCAGGCTGGCGGGGTCCTGGGTCAACTCGGCCCCCGAGCGGTCCGCTTCGTATTCCCGCGAGCGGCTGATGGCCATCTGGATGATGAGGGCCGCGATCGGCGCCAGGATCATCATCAGGATCGCGACGAGCGGATTGCCCCGGCGGTCTTCGCCGCCGCCTGTGAAGAACGCCAGGCGAGCCAGCAGGGTGACAGCGCCGGCCATGATGGCCGCGATCGTGCCGATCAGGACGTCGCGGTTCTTGACGTGCGCCAGCTCGTGGCCGAGAACCCCTCGCAATTCACGCTCGGTGAGCATCTGTCGCAGGCCCGCCGTCACGCATACCGCGCTGTGCCGGGGGCTCCGACCCGTGGCGAACGCATTGGGGGCCGCTGCCGGGGAGATGTACACCCGCGGCATCGGCAGGCCGGCCCGTTGCGAGAGTTCCTCGACCATCCCCCACAAGGCGGGGTCGTCGTTCGGCCCGATCTGCTGGGCCCGCATCGTCGCCAGGGCGATCTTGTCGCTGAAGAAGAAGGCGAGCAGGTTCATCAGACCGCCGAAGACGAAGGCGTAGATCATCGCGTTGGGGCCGCCGATCAGGTAGCCGATGCCCAGGCACAAGCCCATCAGCGAGCCCATCAACAAGGTCGTCTTGAGATTGTTCACCAGTCCACGCATTGCTGATCCCCTTCAATCAGGGTTCCTGTTTTCGCATCTATACGTCTGACACAGGGAATTGTGCAAAATGCATACCAGAGCCATGGGAGAACCGCACGATCCCCCCAGATGGGCTAGAATGGCCGTGCGACGGGAGGTCGAGCGATGGCGCTGTCGTTTTGGCAGGGGGCTCTGGTCCGCAAGACAGGGAGGGAGTATAATGCCGCGGTCCATTGAAGCCTTAGGAGACCGCGGATCTTGACCGAACGGCTTGCCGAAACGATAGAGAAACACTGGGGATACAAGGAGTTCCGACCTCTGCAGAAGGAGGCCATGGAGCATCTTTGCCATCGCCGCGACGTGATCGTCGTCCTGCCAACCGGCGGCGGCAAGTCGCTGTGTTTCCAGGTGCCTGCGGTCACATCGTCCGGCCTGGCGGTGGTGGTTTCGCCGTTGATCTCGCTGATGAAGGACCAAGTGGACGCGCTGACCGAGTGCGGCGTGCCGGCGGCCAGGATCGACAGCTCGCTGACGCCGGAGGAGCGAGAAAGTGCCTTCGATCTGATCCGCAACCGCCAACTGAAGCTGCTCTACATGTCGCCGGAGCGGTTGGTCTCCGATTCGTTCATCAAGTTCCTGCACAAGCTCGACCTGTCGTTCATCGCCATCGACGAGGCCCACTGCATCAGCATGTGGGGGCACGACTTTCGGCCGGAGTACCGCCAACTCGGCTCGCTGCGGAAGATCTTCCCCGAGGTGCCGATCGGCGCGTACACTGCGACCGCGACCGAGCAGGTCCGCCACGACATCGCCGTGCAGTTGTCGCTCAAGGACCCCGCCATGCTGGTCGGCTCGTTCGACCGGCCGAACCTGATCTACAAGGTCCAGGCGAAGAATCGCATCGTCAAGCAGGTCTGCGAGGTCGTCGACCGCCACCGCGACGAATCGGGGATCGTCTACTGCATCCGCCGCAAGGACGTCGAGGAGATGGCGGCCGCTCTGACGGCCAAGGGGCTGCACGTGGCTCCCTACCACGCCGGCTTGCCCGACGAGGTCCGCAAGAGGAACCAGGACGACTTTCTGAACGAGAACGTGGACATCATCGTCGCCACGATCGCCTTCGGGATGGGGATCGACAAGTCCAACGTGCGCTACGTCATCCACGCCGGCATGCCCAAGTCGCTGGAGCACTACCAGCAGGAGAGCGGCCGGGCCGGACGCGACGGCCTCGAGGCCGAGTGCTGCCTGTTCTACTCCGGCGGCGACTACGCGACCTGGAAGAGCCTGATGCGCGACATGGACCCCAAGGCCATGGAGATCGCGCTGTCGAAGCTCAGCCGGATGTACAGCTACTGCACCGAGGGCGTCTGCCGTCGCAAGGCCATCCTGGACTATTTCGGCCAGTCGCTCGACAAGGGCCAGTGCGGGGCCTGCGACATCTGCCTGGGCGAGGTCGATTCGATGGAGGACTCGTTGGTCACAGCCCAGAAGATCCTCTCGTGCGTGCTGCGCCTGGGCCAGCGTTTCGGCGGAGGCTACACCGCCCTGGTCCTCACGGGCTCCCGCGATCAGCGTATTCTCGAAAACGGTCACGACAACCTGAGTACCTATGGACTTTTGCGAGAACACGATTCACGAGCTGTTCACGATTGGATCGAACAGCTTGCCGGCCAGGGATTCCTAGAAAAGGTCGGCGAGTATAATGTGCTGACAGTCACGAATGAAGGGCGACAGGTTCTCAAAGGCGAAATCACTCCTCGGTTGTTGTGCCCCACAAAGAAGCCTGAACGCGAACATAAGGCAAAAGTTGTGACGGACTCCTGGCAAGGCGTCGACAAAGGGCTCTTCGACGCCCTCCGCAAGGTGCGGGCCACCCTCGCACGCGAAAAAGGGGTCCCGGCTTTCGTCATCTTCGGCGACGCCGCCTTGCGGGACATGGCCCGCAAGCGGCCCTCGACCCTCGACCGTTTCCTGCAAGTCAAAGGCGTCGGCCAGACCAAAGCCAAGCAGTACGGCCGGATCATGATCGAGCGAATCCGAGCCTACTGCATCGAACGCTCCGTCGAAATGGATCTGACGGTCCTCGACTGACCGCCGGATCCACTGCGACAATCTCAAGTCTCAGATTTGAAATCTCAAATTCTCTCCCGTTATCGTTCATTGCCCCAGAGCTGATCGTCGCCGCCGTGGGCTTTCCGCCACGCGTCCCGCCACTTGTGCATGTCGGACTCGTTGATGAACGACTTGGGCTTGCGGGCCTCCTTGTTCGGGATCGGGGGCAGTTTCGTCAGCGGCAGCGCCTGGTACCAGTACGCCACGCTGGCCAGGTCCAGCGTCATGCAATTGTTGTGGCCGTGCTCGATCGTGACCTTGAGCGACTTGTCGAAGTAGACCGGGTCGGCGATGTGGAACCGGTAGACGTGCGTCCGGCCCAGCCAGCCGACGTCGTTGTTGACCCGGGCGTAGCCGTAATACGGATGGCTGTAGAGCGTCTCGGGGCACCAGGACGTGTTGAAGTAGTCCTCGGTGCCGGTGCCGTGGAGCGTGGGCTTCTCATCGCCGTCGATGAACATCATGTCGTCGCCTTCGCCGTACCACATGGGCGAGGGGCTGTGGACGTAGTAGTTGACGCCGACGTAGTGGCCCTTGCCCTTGATGTCCGCGAAGACGTAGTTGCCCTTGCCGTCGGGGTTGTTGCCCTGCGGGCCGAGCGTTCCCCACTCGTTCTCTCCGTCGGGCAGAGCCTCGGTCAACTCGTGATTGTACCAGGCGCAGAACCGCCCCATGTCCTCCGGCAGCTTCTCGACCTCGACGTAATCGACGAAGTAGTAGAACGCGTCGATCGATCGGCCGGTCTGGTTCTCGACCTCGATCCGGGCGCCCTTGGCAAACGGCATGCTGAAGTACGAGACCATGCCCCGCCCGTCAACGGGCCCGGCCGCCAGCGGCAGACTCGCGAACGGATAGCTCTCGTTCCAGCCTTGCCCGAAGAACGGCCCGATCGGCGACTCCACCGACGGAAATGCGTTGCCGTCCCAGTACATGCGGAGGATGATGTCGTTGCGGCTGAGCTGCTCCGGCGGCGGGGCGATCGTGATCCAGATGTGGTTGATGATGCCCGCCCCCTGGACGTTGAACAACTCGCGGGTCTGGCCGTCGGGGATGCTCTCGAAGCGGTCGTTGTTGCCGCCGGAGCGGTCGTAGCTGCTGACCCGCTTGGTCTTGACGCCGTTCTGGATGCGGGCCAGATCCGCCAGATCGTTCGGCCCCACGGCCAGGCTCGCGCTGCACAGTAGACAAACCGACAACAGACCCGCCGCCAGCATCGATGGGAAGTTCCTCATGGCAATGCCTCCTTTGGACCAGCCTTTCTCTCGTCACGACGCCGGCACGTCCCCCGGCGTCCCCG
>JAAYVJ010000504.1 GCA_012517265.1 Planctomycetota bacterium
CTGACGATGGAGCCGTACGCCAAGAACATCGGCGAGCAGTTCGGCAACCGCGTCCCCGGCGTGTTCACCGACGAGCCGCACCTGACCCCTGCGGGCGGGCTGCCCTGGGCCCGCGATCTGCCTGAAGTGTTCAAGAAGCGATGGGGCTACGACCTGATCGACAGCCTGCCCAGCCTGGCCAGGCCGGTCGGCGACTGGAAGCGCGTGCGGCACAACTATCTCCAGGTGCTGCTGGACCTCTTCATCGAGCGGTGGGCCAAGCCGTACCACGACTATTGCGAGAAGCACGGTCTTCAATTCACCGGCCACTACTGGGAGCACGAATGGCCCAACTGCACGATGGACCCCGACAACATGGCGATGTACGCCTGGCACCAGCGGCCGGCGATCGACAACCTGATGAACCAGTACAGCGAGGACGTGCACGGGCAGTTCGGCAATACGCGGACGGTCAAGGAGCTGTCCAGCGTGGCCAACCAGCTCGGCATGGAACGGACGCTGTGCGAGGCCTACGGCGCCGGCGGCTGGGACCTGCGGTTCGAGGATATGAAACGGATCGGCGACTGGCTCTACGTCCTGGGCGTCAACACGCTCGACGAGCACCTCTCGTACATCACGATCCGCGGCGCGAGAAAGCGGGACCATCCGCAGTCGTTCTCGTACCACGAGCCGTGGTGGAAGGACTACCACGTGATGGCGAACTACTTCACGCGGCTGTCCATGATCATGTCGGCGGGCCGACAGATCAACCACATTCTGGTCCTTGAGCCGACGACGAGCGCCTGGATGTACCAGGGCGACGGCGCCAAGCTGGGCCAGATCGGCAACAGCTTCCAGAAGTTCGTCATGGACCTGGAGCGGGCGCAGGTCGAGTACGACCTGGGCTGCGAGGACATCATCGCCCGCCACGGCTCGGTCGAGGGCTCCCGGCTGACGGTAGGGCAGCGGTCGTACGACGTGGTGGTCCTGCCGCCTTTCACGGAGAACCTCAACGCCAGGACGATGGACCTGCTGGCCGCGTATCTCGACGCCGGCGGCAAAGTCCTTTGCTGCGGCGAGCCCCCGGCCTGCGTGGACGGCGGCGCGTCGGATCGCGGTCAGACCGCGGCGAGACTCGCCGGCTGGACGCGAATCGAGACCGCGGAGGTCCCGCAGAAACTCGCGGCCGAGCTGAAGGCCAAGGATGGATTCGCCATCGCACGGACCGACGGCGACAAAGGCATCCTGTACCATCACCGCCGGGTGGTCGAGGACGGCGAATTCCTCCTGCTGGTCAACACCAGCATCGAGGCCCCCTCGGCCGGCTCGTTCAAGGCAAAAGCCGCGAGCATCGAGCAGTGGAACCTGCACACCGCCGAGGTGTCCCCGTACCGCTGCGGGAACGCCGAGGGCGAGGCGACGGCCCTGTTCGAGCTTCCGCCGTGCGGCAGCCTGCTGCTTTTCCTGTCGCAGAAACCGCAGGCTCCTATGCCGGCAGTCAAGCAGACGATCCGCGTGGTCGAGGCCAAGGGCGAGTTGAAGATCGTGCCGCTGGATGAGAACGTCCTGACGCTGGACTACGTCGACGTCGCCGCGGGCGGCGAATCGAAGAAGAACGTGTATTTCTACGCGGCCAATCGCTTCGCCTTCGCCAAGAACGGAATGCCCCAGAACCCGTGGGACAGCTCGGTCCAGTTCAAGGATGAGCTGATCACCAGGACGTTCGCAGCCGACAGCGGCGTCGAGGCCTCGTACCGGTTCACAATCGAAGACTCCGTGCCCGGCAAGCTCTGGATCGTCATCGAGCGGCCGGACTTGTACAAAGTCACCTGCAACGGCAAACCGGTCTCGGCTCCCAAGGGCCAGTGGTGGCTCGACAAATCGTTCGGCAGGATCGACATCGCCCAGGCCGCCAAGGTCGGCGAGAACGTCGTGACGATCCAGGCGTCGCCGTTCACGATCTATCACGAACTGGAGCCGGCGTATCTGCTCGGGTCATTCACGCTCAAACCTGCTCAGTCGGGGTTCACGGTCGTCGGCCAGTCGAAACCTGCGATGACGCTGGGAAGCTGGAAGGCCCAGGGCTATCCGTTCTACGCGGCCGGCGTCGCGTACATCTGCACGTTCGAGATCGCCAAGCCCAAGGGCCAGTACGCGGTCGACCTGGAGAACTGGTACGGCAGCGTCGCGGAGGTCCTGGTCAACGGCCAACCTGCCGGATGCATCGTGAGCCGGCCGTGGACATGCGATGTCACGAAAGCCCTCAAGCCCGGGACCAACACGATCGAGGTCCGCGTGATCGGCACGCTCAAGAACACGCTGGGCCCGCACCACAACGGGACCGGCCTGGGCAGCGCGTGGCCGGGCTCGTTCCAGAGAGGTCCGGAGACCGGCCCGCCGGCGGGCGAGCAGTACCACACGGTCGATTACGGCCTGTTCGAGCCGTTCGTCCTGAGACAGACCGTGACGGAGTGAGGCGTTATCTTCTCTTGCCTTTTCCGCCTCGCGTCGTCGGGAAGATATGCCCTGACGGGCACACTACGATCAGGTTCGCGTCACGCGCCGCCGTCGATCGCGGCGGGCTCTGCGCCCGGGGCTTCGATGCCCCGGCGGGACAGCAGCGAGCCCTCGAGGCGATACAGCGAAACGAGGGCCTTGAAGTAGTTCGTGATCGCCTGGATCTCACCGATCTGGCTGGCGACGAGGTCCCGCTGGGCCTGCGCGACCAGCAGGGAGGTGGACTTGCCGACGCGGAACTTCTCCGTCTCGACGCGGAGCTTCTCCTCCTGGGACTCCCGCGTCGCGGCGGTCGCGGTGATCTGCTCGCGGGTCCGACCGACCTCGACGTACGCCGTGCGAACCTCGACCTGCGCAAGCTGCACGAGGTTCTCCAGGGCCTTGATCGACTGCTGTTTGCCGATGGCGGCCCGGCTGTTGCGGGCCTTGGCGGCGCGATTGCCCGCCGGAAGCTCGATGATCAGCCCGCCTTCGACGTCGTAGCTCATCCCGTCCAGCTCGTCCGTCGCGTCGGAGAAGGTCCTGGCGTAGCCCGATTTGCCGTACGTGATGAACGCGTCCAGCCTGGGAAGCAGGCCGTTGCGGGTCTGCACCACTTCGAGCTCGCCCCGGCGGATCAGCAGCCGGGCCTGGTTCAGCTCCGGACGCATCCTGAGCGCGACCTGCACGTGGTCCTCGACCGGATCGAGCGGCATGTCCGGCAGGGTGGTCTGGTACTCCAGAACGATCTCGGTGTTCCAATCGATCGTCTCCGACGGATTGAGCAGGTGCAGCAGGTTCAGCCGCCTGGTGGTCAGCGTGGCGCGGGCGTTGATGAGGTTCTCCCGCCGCAGGGCGACTTCGGCCTTGGCCGCGGCCAGCTCGGTCTCCGCCAAGGCGCCGAGTTTGATCCGCTCCTGGGTCTCGTCCATCTGCTGCTGCGCGAGATTCAGCGAATTCGTGTAGATCTCGATCTGTCGCAGGGCCAGCGCGTAATCCCAGTACCCCGACTCGACCGCCTGCGCGACCAGCTCGGTGAAGCCCCGCAGCTCGTACTCGGAGATCTGCGTGTCGATCCCGGCCTGGTGAACCCGCGCCAGGTTCACGCGGACGTCCCGGCCGCGCAACAGGGACTGGGTGACCGAAACGCCGACCCGATTCGAAACGAACGTGTCGCTGTACAGGGAGGAGTCGGTGTAGCCGGTTGTGGCGTCCAGGCTCACGGCGGTTCCGGTCGGAAACAGTTTGTCCAGCCCGATCGTGCCGTTGACGGTGTCGGTGATGGAGCTCTCGATGCCCGAGCCGGCGCGGGAGAGCCGGTCGGCGACGGCCCGCCTTTGCGACGCCTGCCCGCTGACGAC
>JAAYVJ010000066.1 GCA_012517265.1 Planctomycetota bacterium
TCATATAGTCTTCTGCCGCCCAGCCCGTGGTCTGTGATTGCGTTTACTGCGGGTGGTCTTCTTGTGCGGGATTTTCTTCATCTGTCCAGAGCGACCATACTTCCTGGTCCCTTTGATCTCCTCGACAATCCTGTTCAAGGTTGTCCCCGCAAACAGTTGTTCTCGCTGAGAGGTGTAATCCCCGTAGCCTGTCGTGTACTGTCTGACGAAACGTAGCGTATCGACTACGCCGATCTCCCTGCACAGGATCTTCGGTGCCTCGGTGGTGATCTCCGCCAAGGGCCGTGCCTCTCTGATCATCGCTCAGACTCTTCTGTCGACGAACAGGCGAGTTGTCTCATCTTCACAGGTGTTGCAATTATGGACGCTCGCGTCGGAGTTCATTAATCTCAAAAACCCAGTCACACAGTCGCAGAGGTATGCGTGAGATTCTGCGTCCTTCTTCTTCTTCTTATTGGTCGGGATCGGGTGAATATCGCCTTTACAGTTCGGGCAATACTTCACTCTTCGCTGACGGCCGGGTTGCGGTCCTCCTTTGGTTGGCTCCGGCATGCAGACCTCCTATTTCAGCACGGTGTTCTCTGCTCGGTTCCATGTTCTTCTTACTCTTACTGACGCTGGCACAGAACGACACAATGCCTTGATGTTGGGCGAGAAATAGCGATCTGTGTTTGTGCTCCCACAGTAATACCACGATCTCGCGTGGAGCTCTTCCTTTATTCATTTCGCCCCTTGAGTAGCGGTCACTCCTGACCACTTCGCGTTTAATACCAGTTCTCCAAAAGTCAAACGGTCCCATGTCATGTTGCTTCTGACAATGGGGGGCACGCCGTCCGAAGTGGTTGTGAAAACGGGCCGAATCTGTATAATCGCTCCATGGCCCAGAACATGGAGCATCTTAGTCCGGCGATGAAGCAGTTTCATCACTTCAAGAGCAAGCACCCGGACTGCATTCTGTTCTTCCGCATGGGCGACTTCTACGAGACGTTCTACGAGGACGCCAAGACCTGCTCGCGTGTGCTCGGGCTGACGCTCACCAGCCGAGACAAGAATAGCGAAAGCCCTGTGCCGCTGGCCGGCGTGCCGTATCACGCCATCGACGGCTATCTCAAGAAGATGCTCCAGGCGGGCTTTCGCGTCGCGGTCTGCGAGCAGATGGAGGACCCCAAGACCGCCAAGGGCGTGGTCAAACGCGACGTCGTCCGCATCGTGACGCCCGGCACGCTCACCGACGACATGCTCCTGGAGGACAAGAAGGACAACTTCCTCTGCGCGATCGACCTGGACGTCAAGGGCTACGCGGCCCTCAGTTGGGTCGACATCTCCACGGGACATTTCTTCGTTCAGCGAGTGCCCGAGCAGGAACTGCTCAGCGAACTCCAGAGGCTCGCGCCTGCGGAGTGTTTGCTGGCGAATCGCCGGGGCGAACTGTTCGAGGCCGAGACGCGCCGGCTCGCCAACGACATCGGCCGGCTCACTCGCGCGATCATCACCGAGCGGCCGAGCTGGTACTTCGACCCGTATCAGGCGAGGCAGCGGCTGCTCAAGCACTTCGGAACCGCGAGCCTCGAAGGCTTCGGCATCCGCGACAACGACCAGGACCTCATCCCCCCGGCCGGCGCCATCATCGAATACCTGAACGAGACGCAGCGGACCACGCTGGGCCACATCCAGAGCCTTCGGAGGATCAGCCGCAGGAACTTCCTGCAGATCGACCCCGTCTCGCTCCGCAGTCTGGAGATTCTCCAGACGATCCGGGCCGAGAGCCGCAAGGGCTCCCTGCTGGCCTGTCTCGACGAGACGCAGACCGGCATGGGTGGACGGATGTTCCGCAACTGGTTCTGCATGCCGCTGTGCGACGTGGCCGCCATCGAGCAGCGGCAGGACGCCATCGAGGAATTGCGGGACAACGCGCAGACCCTGGCGCAGATCCGCGACCTGCTGGCCAAGGTCGCAGACACCGAGCGAATCGCCGCCCGCATCAGCACGTTCCGCGCCAGCCCTCGCGACCTGCTGGCTCTGGCCCGCACGCTGCGGCAGGTGCCGCAACTTCGCGGGTTGCTAAGCCAGATGCGAACGGATCTGCTCGCCCGCCTGGCGGGGCAGTGCGACAGCATGGACGAGCTGGCGAACCTGCTCGAATCGGCGGTCGAGCCCGACTGCCCGGCCCATCTTCGCGACGGCGGGTTCATTCGAAGCGGGTTCTCGGCCGAGTTGGATCGCCTGCGGTCGATCTCGACCGACGGCCAGAGCTGGCTTCGCGAGTATCAGAGACAGGAGTCGCAGCGGACCGGCATCGCGAACCTCAAGGTCGGCTTCAACAAGGTGTTCGGGTACTACATCGAGATCAACAACACCGCGGCCGACAAGGTGCCGCCCGACTACATCCGCAAGCAGACGGTCAAGAACGCCGAGCGGTACATCACCGAACGGCTCAAGGAATACGAGAACGAGGTGCTCACCGCGGAGGACCGGGCCCTGGAGCTCGAACAGCGGCTGTTCGAGGACCTTCGCCGGGAGGCCGCGACGTACGTTGCCCGCATGCAGCAGCTCGCGGACACCGTGGCCCAGTGCGATTGCCTGACGTCCCTGGCCCACGTGGCCGCGAAGCGGAACTTCGTTCGGCCCAAGATCTCCGACGACGGCCGGCTGGTGATTCGCGAGGGCAAGCACCCGGTGCTCGCCGAGATGCTGGGGGCCGAGTTCGTGCCCAACGACGTGGAACTGGGCGACGGCAGCGGCCAGATCGCGGTCATCACGGGGCCCAACATGAGCGGCAAGAGCACCTACATCCGCCAGGTCGCTCTGCTGGTCCTGATGGCCCAGACCGGTTCGTTCATCCCGGCCAAGGAGGCCGAGATCGGCCTGGTGGACCGCATCTTCACCCGCGTCGGCGCCTCGGACGAACTGACCCGCGGCCAGTCCACGTTCATGGTCGAGATGACCGAGACCGCCAACATCATCAACAACGCGACAGCGAAATCGCTCGTGATCCTCGACGAGGTCGGTCGCGGCACGAGCACCTACGACGGCTTGTCCCTGGCCTGGGCCATCACCGAACACCTGGCCACGAACCTGAAGTGCCGAACCCTATTCGCGACGCACTACCACGAACTGACGGAGCTGGCGGAGCTGTTCGGCAACATCCGCAACTACAACGTCGCGGTCCGCGAGTGGATGGACGAGGTCGTCTTTCTGCACCGCATCCTGCCGGGCGGCACGGACAAGAGCTACGGCATCCACGTCGCCAAGCTGGCCGGCATCCCCAAACCGATTCTTGCCCGCTCCAACGAAATCCTCGAAGAGCTCGAATCGACTTTCGTCAAAGAGGCCACAGGCGACCGTCTCGCCCGCCACAAGACCAAGGAGACCGACGGCGAGGCCCTCTTCGTCCAAAAGCACAAGAGCGTCCTGGACAAACTCGCCTCGATCGACGTCAACCACCTGACCCCCATCGAAGCCATGAACCTCCTGAACCAGATCAAGAACGAGATCGCGGAGGCGTGATCTACAGCGAAGTCTTGTACCAGTTCTCGACCAAGACCTGCACCTGTTCACCATGTTCTAGAACCAGTACCAGCTCGATCGCTTCCTGGCCCAGCTCGACCGACTGGACCTGCTGATCTGCGATGAGCTGGGTTACCTGTCGTTCAGCCGGACCGGGGCGGAACTGCTGTTCCAGGTCTTCGCGGATCGGTATGAACGGTCCAGCCTGCTGCTGACCAGCAACCTGCCGTTCAGCGAGTGGGGCCAGGTCTTCCAGGGCGAACGCATGACGGCGGCCCTGCTGGACCGACTGACCCACCATTGCCACATCTTCGAGCTCACCGGCGAGAGCTACCGCTTCCGCGAGTCGGTCAAGAAGAGCAAATCAGCGAAATCATGACCTCGTTGACGGCGTGACGTAAGGGTGTATAGTATGCCATAGGTGGGTCCCAATTCGACGCCGACGTGGGTCCCTTTTACATGCCGATTTCCAATCGCACCGGAACCCGTCGCCTCTGAGTTCCTGCCGGAGACCAATCCGCGTTTGACATGATCCCGCGTGTACAAGCGAGCATGTGCATGTCGGGCGAAAAGCTTCGTTCATCTCTGCAAATCGGGAATCCGATTCCCAAAATACAAGGATGATCGCGGGAAGACTCGATAATGAGGTGCTCCTATCGCGGGGTCGGTTCTCGACGGATGGGTAAGACCACGCCGACTATCCCAGCAGCAGGGGCAGCAGTTCTTCCGCCGGGCCGAGGTGGATTTCGTCGAAGGCGTCGGCGGTGCTTTCGGGCGGCTCCAGGTTGACGAGCATCGTCCTGGCTCCGGCGTCCCTGGCTTCGTAGACGAAGTCGCAGGCGGGATGGACCGTGCACGAAGTGCCGACGGCGAGGAACAGGTCGCACGTCTGCACCGCGGTCTCCGTGGCCCGGTACGCGTCCGGCGGCAGCAGTTCCTCGAAGAGGACCACGTCGGGCCGCAAGGGGGCTCCGCATCGTTCGCAGCGGGGGACCTGTGTCTCGTAGAGTTCCCAGTCTTCAAATGGCTCGAGGCTGCACCGCCTGCTCATGCACCTCGTGTGGCTCAGGCGGCCGTGCAACTCGATCACGTTGCCGCTCCCGGCCCTCTGGTGGAGTCCATCGATGTTCTGCGTAGCGACCGTCAGGGACTGTTCGTTGCTCAGTCTGTGCTCCAGAGCCGCGATGGCCTGATGGGCGGGATTGGGCTTGGCGGTCCTGGCGGCGCGCCGCATGAAGCTGATGAGCTTCCAGACGCGCAGCGGATCGGTGTACAGGGCGGTCGCCGTGGCGCAAGCCTCGGCGTCGAATTGTTTCCAAAGGCCGCCGTGGCCGCGGAACGTGTCCAGACCGGACGCGGCGGAGACCCCGGCCCCCGTGAGGATCACGATCCTCCTGTATCCCGCGATGTCGATTCGATCAGTCAATTTCGATCTCTCGTTACAGTCTATGTCCTGTCGGCCGGGAGCGTCTCGCTCTCCGGCGACGCCAGGGACGATGGTATGTCCGGCAGGGGAACGCGTCAAGGTCGTCCTCGCGGACGCCGCATCTGCTGCCAGGTTCAACGGGGCATTGAGAATCGTCGTGTCGGAAGGGAAAAAATCCTTTGCGTGCGAGCCGCCGGACGGGCTTAATAGACGCCGGTGGGAACGGAGATCGTTCGCGTTCCTGCCTTGACCGACCGATGACGGCCGGAAGGCTTTGGTTCTGATGTTGGGAGGATCAAAATGAGAAAGGCCGCGAATCCTGTTGTCGCTGCTTTGTTGGGCTTGGTGTTCGTGCTGGCCGGTTGCGCCGAGGTGGGGATCACGGGGCGCAAGCAGTTCAATTTCGTCCCCGACTCGATCATCAACTCGATGAGTGTCCAGCAGTACAGCACGTTCATCAACGAGAGCAAGCTGAGCACCGATGCGGCCAAGACCGCGATGGTCAAACGTGTGGGAGAGAACATTCGTGCAGCGGTGGACCGGTACTGCAAGGAGAACAGCGACACCGATCCGTTCGCGGGTTACGAGTGGGAGTTCAATCTCGTCGAGGACCCGAACGTCAACGCCTTCGCCATGCCCGGCGGCAAGGTCGTCGTGTACACCGGGATTCTGCCTCTGACGCAGACCGAGGCGGGGCTGGCGACCGTGGTGGGCCATGAAATCGCGCACGTGTTCGCCAAGCACGGATCGGAGAGGATGAGCCAGCAACTGGTGGTGCAACTGGGCGGCGTAGCGCTGTCCACGGCGTTGAAGAACCAGCCCGAGGCCACCCAGAACATCTTCCTGAGCGCTTTCACGGTCGGTTCGCAGGTGGGGCTCCTGTTGCCTTACAGCCGCAAGCACGAGTACGAGGCTGATCGCCTGGGCACGATCTTCATGGCGATGGCGGGCTACGACCCGCACGAGGCCGTGGCTTTCTGGCAGCGGATGTCGGCTGCAAAAGGGGAGGGTTCCTCGACGCCCGCCTTCCTCAGCACGCACCCGGCCGATGCGAGCCGCATCAAGAAACTCCAGGAACAGCTCCCGGAGGCGATGGAGTACTACAAGTCGGCGACGAAGTAGAGAGCAGTCATGCCGGGGCGAGCTCACACGTGCGCATCGCCGTCCGTTCGTGGTCTTGCCGCGGAACGGCCGGCCAGGGCGCCGGTGGACCAGCACATCTGCAGGTTGTAGCCGCCGCACGGCCCGTCCAGGTCGATCACCTCGCCTGCGAAGAACAGACCCGGGCGGACCTTCGATTCCATCGTGCGCGGATCGATCTGCGCCAGGCTGACGCCGCCGCGGGTGACCGTGGCCTTGGCGATGGACTCGACGCCGGTCACGGTCAATGGAAGCCGCTTGATCGTGCGGACCAGTTGCCTGCGTTGCTCGCCCGGCAATTGGCCGGCCTGCGTCTGGCGGCCGCATCCTGCGAGCAGGCACAGGGTCAGGGCCAATTGCCTCGGCAGGAACTCCGACAGGACGTTGGAGACTGTCTTTTTCGCCTGAGTCTGGAACTGGTTCTGCAGGTGCCGATCCGCCTGGAGTTCGTCCAGACCCGCGAGAACGTCGATTTCGATGGGGATGCTCCGGCGGGTCTCGAAGAGCGCGTCGGTCAGATAGCGACTGAGGTCCTGGGCCGCCGGCCCGCCGATGCCTCGCTGGGTGAACAGCATGTTGCCGGAGACCACGACGGCCCGCTTGTCCAGAGCGGTTCGGATCTTCACGTCCGCCAGGGCGACGCCCGCCAGATCGCGAACCCAAGCCTCCTGCACTACCAGCGGAACCAGGGCCGCCTTGGGCGGGATCACGGCGTGCCCAAGTTGTTGTGCGAAGCGGTATCCGTCGCCCGTCGAGCCGGTCTGGGGATAGGAGAGGCCTCCCGTGGCCAGGATCAATCGCGACGCGGCGATCCGTCTGCTCTGGGTCTGAATCGCGAAACCGCCCTCGGTCGCCGCGACGTCGATCGCCTTCGCCTGGTACTGGATATGCGCCCCGAGGCGGACTGCCTCCGCGACCAGAACGTCGCGGACCTCCGCCGCCTGGTTGCCTGCGGGGAACACGCAGCCATCGGGTTCGACGGTTTCCGGCAGTCCTCGCGATCGAAAGAACTCCCTGGCATCGTCGGGAGAGAATTCGTGCAGGCAATGTCGAAGGAACCGTTCCTGCCTGACGGCGCCCTTGGCGGCGGGGGGGCCCTCGAAGGCCCTGGCGATCTGGTCGGGGCTCCCGGCGTGGGTGAAGTTGCACCGTCCGCCGCCCGTGATCAGGAGCTTGCGGCCGGCGGTCGGATTGGCCTCCAGGATCGTCGCCTGCGCGTGGTTCCTGGCTGCATGGATCGCGGCCATAAGGCCCGCCGGGCCCGCCCCGATGATGCAAAGGTCGATCATCCTCACTCCGTCGAAATGCCTTCGATTCGCGGGTCGTCCTCCTGGATCGTCAAGGTCACCCATTTCTCCGTATCGATACCCAGGTACTGAATGCAGCCCACCAGCAGGTAGTTGACCGCGGTGCGGAACTCGGGACTCTCGGTCCCGAGCAGGGCCTCCCCGAGCCAGACCGTCCTGCGTTCGGCCGGGGTCGTCGCTTCGCCGCCTTCGGGTTTTTGCGGCGCGTCCTTCGTCGAGTAGAGCTTCATCCGAAGCCAGTGCGTGTAGACCGTGTCGATATAGGGGACGTAGGTCGAATAGCCGAACCCCATGCCGAAGCCTCGACCGCGAGGTCCCCCATAGCCGTAGTAGCCGAACGGCCCGTTGATGGGCATGTAGTCCAAGACTCGCTGGGAGTCGATTCCCATCTCGAAGGTGAGCGTGTACGCAGCGGCCTGGGGGGTATCGACCGGGCGGTAGCCGTCGCCGGAGAGCAGATCCCGGATCTTCGACACCACCTGCCGGCGGAGGATCGGATTCGAGGCGTTCGGATCCACCGCGACGTAGATCGTTGCGGCCTGATCCAGGGGTCCGCCCAGTTCCGAGTACGTGTTGACATGCACCTTGTACGCGGGGGTGCAGCCCGCCAGGCCGGCGGTCGCGGCCACGAGTATCCATGTCCATTTCCTCATGTCGGTTCCTTTCCGAAATCGGGACAAGTCCGAACCTGCCATTGTCGTTCCCCCCGGACGCGAAATCAACTGGTTCCTCATCGGCAAGCCACTGGGTGTCACAGCAGGCAGCCCGCCCGGTCTTTCTACGTTGGCACATGGCCGTCCGAGCGGGAGGCTAGGCAAACTGCCTATACGAGGCGCAGGCCAGACCGATCGGATCCGCCGGGCTTCGCGTCGTTTTTTTCGAGCTTCGCCGAAATGTAATGGAGCCTTAACGAGTTCCTAGCAATCGGTCCGTACTATGCGCAGCAGAAAATGAAAACGGCGTTCTCAGGGGAATGGAGAACATGCTGAGGTGGCATATGAATCAGACACGCGAATGGTCGCGATCGTGTTGTGGAATCGAGTCCTGCGAGAGACCTCAAACGGACGTGGAGTTCAACGTGGTGGAGGTGCTTCGGATCGCCGAGGAACTGGAGCACAAGGCCGCCAGGTTCTATCTGCGAGCCGCGGATCGATTTGACGATCTGGAGCGCCGCAATCTCTGCTACAACCTGGCCTCCTGGAGGGCCCGGCACCAGCAGACCTGGGCCCGAATCCGGAGGGAATACTCCGAGCGAACCGGGGAATTCGGCACCTTCGACCCCGACAACTATGTCCTTTCCAATCCTCAAGTTATGGCGAGCTTGACCTGCTTCGCCTCGCGTCCGGGTTCCTGTGGTTGGCCCGGCGGGCATGAGACCTACGAACAGATCGTCCGCGACGCGATCAACCGGGCCGGTGGAGTCGTCATCTTTTACAAGGGCCTCAAGGGATTCGCCCTGGATTTCGAGAGCCGTCGAATGATCGACAGCATGATCGACCGGGAGGAACATCATATTCGGCAGTTGTCCAGCTCCCTTTTGCAGACGTGATTGGGGCCTTGCGCCTCGGTCCATCGGCCCGTCCGGAAGCGACGCTTGGCGGCGGAAGGGATTGGTCGAGTGAATCTCCGATCGCTTTTTTCCTATGTCCCCGCCCTCCGGCGTGGTACAATGACGCGGACACCGTATGGAGAGCGCGTGCCTGCTTCGTCGTGTGTCGGGATATTGTTTAAGGCGGTTGGTGGGTGACCTGTGTCACGTCATCTCGGAAGTGAGGAGAGTGCACGATGATATCGACTGCTCGCGGGGACCATCGGGGTCTGCGCTCGAGCAGGCTTGAAGAAGTGCGGCCGAACTGGCTCCAGGATGTCCTGCAATCGATCCGCTGGATGCATCAGGAGCATGTGAAGGACCTTCGCGGTCTGGGGTATTCCCCGAAGGAGGCCTTCTGGCTGGATTTCGCCTGTCTGCCGTTTCTGCCGTGGAACAAGGCCGCCGGTCCGGAGCTGCGGCTCAGCATGATCCTGGGTCTCTACGCGGATATCCATCGCTCGACTGTCGGCGCCCAGGAACCGGTGAACGCACAGGCATTCCTCGGTCTGCTCAAACAGAGATATCGCACGATTCGCCAAAGAGTCGCCGAGTCGGGCGGGCCCGCCGCGGAGACGTCCAGCCCCCGGACGCCGAACGACCCGGAACCGTCGAGTCGTGACTCCAAAGAGACTCTGGCGGGCCTGATCGTGATGCGGACCGCGCGCGAGTGGGGAGAACATCGCAGCACGTTCCCGTGCAGGCTTGTGGAAGATATCTGAGGTCCCGGGCGACTTCGTGCCTGCGACAGTGGCGAATCCGAGTCCATCGTAGAGTGATCCAAAGACGCCGAACATGGAAGAACCGCGACAGGTCGCAATTCTCAGGATTGCCGGTCTTCTGCTGATGTTTCTGATGGGGCGTCCCCTCCTCCAGGGCGCCGTCGCAGATGCGGGAGAATCCCTGAAGGCCGACCGCGTCGGGCCCCGGTCTGCGTGGGTCCCCCCGTTCGATTCGTCGGCGAAAGACCACGGCTGGCAACTCGGGGTTTTCCAGAGCAAGACGGCCCTCGCTCCCGTCGGCTACTACTATCACCTTCCACCCGACTATGATTCCGACAAGGACCGTCGCTATCCGGTGCTCTACTGGCTGCACGGCCTGGGCGTCGGGCCGGCCGGCGCTACCCCGGTTGCTTCCCGCCTGGACGCCGCCATCAGGTCGGGAACGGCCCCTGCGATGATCCTCGTCAGTTGCACCGATCCGACGAAGCAGAGCTTCTGGACCGATTCGCGAGATGGGCGGGTTCCCGTCGAGACCGTGATTGTGCGGGACCTCGTGGAGCACATCGACGCGACGTTCCGCACCATCGCCGGCCGCCAGGGCCGTGCGATCGAGGGCCACTCCATGGGCGGCTACGGGGCCGCGTACCTGGGATTCAAGTACCCCGACACGTTCGGCGCGGTTTCGATTCTGGCCGGGGCCCTGCGGTCCGCGGAGACCATCGCGGCCAAAGGCGGCCCGACGTTCCGGGAGGTCTTCGGTGGCGACGTCCGGTACGCGAGGGCCAACTCGCCCTGGACGCTCGTGCAGCAGAACGCCGCCCGGATCCGGGGGAGGACCTTCGTCCGCATCAGCGTCGGCGACAAAGACGGATTGCTGTCCCGGAACGCCGAGTTCCACCAGATGCTGGTCAAGCTCGACATCGAACACGCGTGGTCCATCGTCCCGAACTGCACGCACAGCCCGGAGGAGCTGTTCGCCAACTGGCCCGGCAATCCGTTCGAGTTCTACATCGCGGCCTTCGCGACAAGTCCGTCCAGCGGGCCGCCTGGGCAAAAGGCCGAGATCGTCCGGGAGTTCGTCTACAAGCGGACGCCGCAGGGAGAGCTCAAACTCCAGGTCCACATGCCGGAGGGTTGGACCGGCCAGAACAAGCGGCCGGCCGTCGTGTTCTTCTTCAACAGCCGCTGGACGGGCGGCTCGATCGAGCAGTTCCGACCTCAGGCCCGGTACTTCGCGAAGCGGGGTTTGGTCGCCGTCTTGGCCGACTATCGGGTCCTGGGCCGTCACGGCACTCCGCCCGACAAGTGCGTCGAGGACGCCAGGAGCGCCGTGCGGTGGCTCCGCAAGAACGCTCCGACGCTCGGCGTCGATCCCGATCGGATCGTCGCCGCCGGCGATTCGGCCGGGGCGTGCATCGCCGTGTGCACGTGCCTCCTCGACGAGTTTGACGCCCAGGGCGAGGACACGTCGATCTCCTGTCGTGCGAATCTGCTGATTCTCTTCGACCCCGTGCTCGAGTGCGAGTCGATGATCGCGCAGTTCGCCTCCGCGGACATGGCCCAACGGGTCTCGCCGAGCCTGCATCTGAAGAAGGATCTGCCGCCGACTCTGATCCTCCTGGGAAAGGACCGCGGACTCCGCAAGAGCACGGTGGAGTTCGTGGACAGGAGCGATGGAATGGGCGTCGAGATCCGGATGTATGAGGCGGCGGGCCAAACGGAGGGCTTTTTCAATGGTTCGCCCTGGTTCGAGCGCACGACCTCGCTGATGGACGAGTTCCTCGCGTCCCACGGCTGTCTCGAAGGCGAGCCCGCGATCGGTCCGCCGGCCGGGGGATTGTCGATGACCAGGTATGCGCCGTCGCGGAAGTAGTCGGTGCGGGCCTCTACAGCGGGACCGAGACGACTGCGACATCCCTGTCAAAGTCACGACCGATCGCCAGGATTCCGCCCGTTTTGTCCGCCGCGACGCTGTGCCCGGCGTAGGTGCGGCCGGCCCACGGGCCGTGTGTGATCTGGCCAACGAGGTTCGTGCCGACAACCGGGGCATGGAGGACCTTGGCGGCGTTCGTGACGACGCGTTCCAGTTCGCCGCCGTGCTCGGGCCAGACCTCTTCCGGCGCCGCATAGCCGTAGGGTACGAGCGCCAGATCGGGTTTCAGTTTGGCCATCTTCGCCAGGATCTCGGGCTCGTGCGTGTCGGCGCAAATCAGGACGCCGACTCGGCCGAACCGCGTTTGCGCAACCTGGACCTCCTCCCCCGCCGAGTACGGCGGCGTCATCAGTTCGCTGAGCAGAATGATCTTGCGATGCTTCAGGAGGACCTTCCCCGCATCATCGACAAGCACGGCGGAGTCGTAGAGGCTCTCGCCGGCCCTTTCGTCCAGACCCGCGCACAGGAACACCCCATGCCGTCGCGCCATCTCGCAGAGACGCTCCGAGTCCTCGCCTGGAATGGGCTGAGCCCGGCGGTGCGCGTCCGGGTTGACCCATCCCAACACGGCCGACTCCGGCAGGCACGCGATCTGGGCCCCGGCCGCCGCGGCCTCTGAGACGGCGCGCTCGGCTCGCGCAAGGTTGCCCCGCCTGTCCCCATCCAGGCAAACGATCTGACACATCGCGATCTTGACCCTGCTCATGACGCTCGGCTCCTTGGCTATTCCACAAGTTATCTCCTGCGCTTTCGCTAGGCGACGACACACACTATACCTTCGACGATAAGACCGTGGATAGCGCAGA
>JAAYVJ010000505.1 GCA_012517265.1 Planctomycetota bacterium
AGATGGCACAAATCCGTCTGGTTCCTCATCGTTTCCACCCCGACTGGAACTACACGATCCACCCTCAACCAAAGAAGTGATTCGTTCAGTTATTGTCTGACACTGCCTAAGTGCCGCATTGCGCTGTCCCTGACGCTTCCCCGCCGATCCCCACGTTGTGAGAAAGACGCATGAGGAACGTCCGCGGAGCGCCAGGGAAGGCGGAGGACTCACATGAGATGGGGGCTTGCCGCCCCGTTACTGCCAAGAAAACAGAGCCTCCTTGTCCCTTTCGGACGACGACTGGAGTTTGTCCGTGGGACAAGGAGGCTTTGTCACATGCCATGTTCACGAAGGGTTTTCAGGGCCACAGCGACCCGGCTCGGGTCGGTCGAGCTTGCGGAAGCGGAAGTAGAGCAGAATTTCGAAGCCGACGAAGGCGAGGTTCATGCAGTACAACGCGACGACCCAGTCGAACCGGCCCAGGAGCTTGGAGAGAACGCCCGCGAAATAGCCCATCTCGACGACGATCAGGAAGAACGGGCTCAGGCCCGCCACGCTCCGCGTGCGCAGGGTCTTGGCGATGGCCACCGGCCAAGACACGCCGAAGCAGATCAGCATCATCGCTTCAAAATAGGGGGCGAGGTGCTGCATTCGTCACTTCGCCTTGATGTCGTAGCAGAGCAGCACGTCCTGGTCGCGGAGATACAGCTTGCCGTTGGCGATGACCGGGTGCGCCCAGGCGGGCGATTTGCTGCGGTCGGGCTGGTCGAAGCGGCCTCGCTCGACGTACTGCTTGGGGTCCGGCTCGATCAGGACCATGGGGCCGTCCTCGCCGCGATAGTAGAGCCGGCCGTCCGCGAAGGCCAGCGAACCTTTCGGCACGCGGCGCTCGGTGTTCTTGCGACCGTCCCACAGGACGTCGCCGGTCTGGAAGTCCAGACAGACGAGCGAGCCGCCTTCGTTGCCGCCGTTGGCGCCGTACAGGCAATCGTCCAGGAGGATCATGCCGCCGTGATGGTTCTGCATCTGCCTGGTGAAGAACACCTCTTCGGCCTTGATGCTCCCATCCGTTTCCTTCGTCAGCTTCACCAACCCGCCGCCTGTGCCGTAGGCCGACGCGGCGAACACCGTCCCGTCGCGATAGAGCGGCGTGGAGCAGTTGATGCCCATGCGATTGGCGGGTTTGTCGTACCGCCAGAGGAACTTGCCGTCGGATGCCGCGACGCCGAGGAGCGTCTTGGCGGTCAGTTGCACGTACTGGCGCTGTCCCTCGAAGTCGATCGCGATGGCCGAGGCGTAGCCGGCCCCGGGATTGTCGGGCACCCGGCTCTTCCAGATCGTCTTGCCGGTCAGCTTGTCCAGGGCCACGATCGTCGCGTCGGGGCCGCCGGGGGTGACGACTACTGTGTCGCCGTCAACCAGCGGCGATTCGTTGAACCGCCATCGCGGCTGGCTGCCCCCGAAATCACGCATCAGGCTCAGTTGCCAGATACTCTTGCCGTCCTGGACTTGCAGGCAGGCGACATCGCCGTTCAGGCCTTCGACGTAGAGCCGGTCGCCGTCGACGGTCGGCGTGCATCCCGGTCCCTCTTTCCCTTGCGGCGGTCCCTGAACGACGGCCGGCCCGATGCGTGTCGCCCAAAGTTCCTTGCCGTCCGTCTCGGACAGGGCCCAGACGACCTCGCCGTCGCCGCGACTGCTCATGCCGTAGATCCGCCCGGCGGCGACGGCGGGCGCGCTGTAGCCGCCGCCGAGTGTGTCGATCTTCCAGGCCAGGGGCGGGCCGTCCTTCGGCCATTCCTTCAGCAGGCCGGTGTCCGCGGATTTGCCGTCCCGATTGGCCCCGCGCCATTGCGGCCAGTCCGCAGCCCGGACGTTCACGGCGAACAGACAACAACAAGCGACAGCCAGCACGAGCCGGCGACAGGATCGATTCGACGATGCTCTCATGGCACTCCTCTGTATTCTCATTCAAGACTTACATGAACAGGTCCGCGGGTTCTATCCGAACCGCCCGGTTGCCCGGCGGAGCAGCGGTCCGCTGCATCGCCCCCATTGGGCCAGTGATATCCTGGACCAGTATACCACAACCGCCCTGAAAACCATACTCGGCCCCAACTTGTCTGGACGCCCACGGCAGGGGAGGCACCCATCGGGACCCCGGCATCATTGCGCTGTGGTTGTTCGCAATACGGTCAAGAAACGTGCCGACGCGGCGTTCTCGATTTTACCAATCGAAGAACGACCGCGCCGGCAACACCTGTGGAGGCAAATGCAAACCGAACACAGTGTCGCTGAAAAAGGGCCGGCGTGTCTGTCCCGGAGGACCAGATCCATGGACACGATCACGCCGACACCCCTTTTGAAGCAGACAACTGCTCTTTCAACCACTCCTTGGCAACTTCCGTCTTTCGATGGCTCGTTGCCTCATCGCATCCACTTCCAGCTCACTGAAGACTGCGCCGACGCGGCGCCTTCCGATCGCACCGACCGCAAGGGCGACCGCGCCGGCAGCAATGTATAGGAGGCAGATTCACTTCTGACACGATCATGGCAATCGACTGATGGAGTCCTACCTCGCCTTCACGTCACAGCAGAACAAGACATCCTGATCTCGGGTGTAGAGTTTTCCGTTGGCGACGACCGGGTGCGCCCATGCCGGCAGGCGGGTGCGGTCGGGCTGTTCGAAACGACCCCGCTCGACGCATTGCTGCGGGTTCGGCTCGATCAGGCACATGGTGCCGTCCTCCATGCGATAGTAGAGCACGCCGTCCGCGACCTGCAGGCAAGCGGGGGACCATTTTCGGGCCACTGTTTGAGCAGGCCCGTGTCCGCGGACTTGGCGTTGCGATCGGGTGCCTGCCATTGCGGCCAATCGGCGGCCGGACTGTGGCAAGCTGTCCCCAGGGCGACAACCGCTGTCAACACCGCTCTCATTCTCATGTCCTGCTCCTTTCTCGCAAGGCCGTGGCTATTCCTGTGCGTTCGAGTTCTTCCCGCCGACCATCGGGACGCCGTCCTTGACCACGTCGGCGATCCAGATTTCGTGATGCCACGCCCCAAATGCACGCTCCATGACCATGCGGCTCATATCGGGCGCCGACCAAGTGCACCAGGCAAAAGAACCGTCGACGACCTTGGTCG
>JAAYVJ010000506.1 GCA_012517265.1 Planctomycetota bacterium
GCCCGGATGCCCGCCGCGACCTCGGCGTCGAAGTACTGCCGGTAGAGGTTGACCTCGCGGTCGTCCACCGGCTCCTCCCAGCCGTTCTCGCTGGTGGCGTAGGTGTCCCACTGCCACTCCCAGTCGGACCGATGGTACTCGCCGCGGGCGGAACGCTTGGTGTTGGGGATCGAGAACATCACCTCCGGCGGGATGACGGGGTACTGGCCGGTCTGCAGGTCCACCCGGAACAGGGGCAGCACACGCAGGCCGATGAACGCGTCGGCCGGGTCCACGGCCTCGTAGATCACGGCACGCAGGTCCGGCCGCTCAGCGGCTGTCGTTGGTCTTGGCATGGATGGTACTCCTTTCTCTCAAGTGGAAGCGTGGAAGCGTATAAGCGTGGATGCGTGGAACGCTCCTACGCTTTCCCGCGGCAGCGGGGACGCTTCAACGCTCCTACCTTCCTTCACACTTCTCATTTCAAAAGGCATTCGATGATGTCGCCGTCGGACGTGGCCGCCTCGAGGGCCGTGCCCCGGACCGCGGTGCCGGCGGCCTCGACCTTGCCCTCGGCGGCCGGGTAGAGGGCGCCGCCCGCCGCGATCGCCCCGGCGGCCGTCACCTCGAAGGTCCCGCCGGCGTTGATCAGGCGGATCGTGATGTCCTCGCCCAGGGCCGCCCGGAACTCCGTGACGCCGATCGCGTCCTCCTCATCGCCGGCGTAGACGACGCTCGTACCCGAGAGTTTGACCCGCCTGCGGGGCTCCAGGGCGGCGCCCGCCGTGAACGTTCGTTTCGATCCCTCAATCATGGTGGATCTCCTTTCCTTGGGTGGAAGCGTAGAAGCGTGGAACCGTTGAAGCGGCTTACGCGACTATGCTTCCTGTTGCTCTTGTGCCTCGGCCTCGGACTTGGGGTTCTCGACCCTGGGCGGCTTGGCGGCCTTCCTGGCCTTGGGCCTGGCCGGGGCCATGTCGGCCGTCAGCTTGGCGCCGCACTTGCGGCAGTTCTTGCGCTTGCCCTCGACCACCACCCGCTCGGTCCCGCAACTGGGACATCTCACACACGCCATGATGCTCCTTTCCGACGCGATATGCGTCTTGCGTTCTGCCTCGTGCGGAAGAGACCAGCTCGCGATCCCCTTCTCGCACGACGCGACGGATTCACTCGGCCGGCGATCACTGGCCGCCGACCATCGCGGCGTGCAGTTCCGGATACAGCGTCACGCACTGCCGGACCGCCTCGGCCTCGGGGACTTTGAACTCGGTCTGGTAAGCCTTGACCGCATCCATGAACGTCGCGGGCCCTTTCTGCTCGCCGGCCTTCGGCGGGCCCGGCTGCTCGATGAACTCCTGCGTCGCCTTGTCCAGCACGGGCTTCTTGCCGGCCGGCGGCCCCGCAGCGCCGCTGCGCGTCGGGTTGGCGAGTTGTTCCCGGGCGGCCTTGAGCTGCGTGGCCAGGCGGCCGTTGGCCTCCTTCAGGGCCCAGGACTCGTCCCGGCCCTCGGCGAACGCCGTGACCAACAACTCCCGGTCCTCGCCACAGGCCCCCTTGAGGGTCGCGAAGCGGCTCTTCTCGCCCTCGATCCCGGCCGCCCGGCCGGCCTCGAAGACGGCTTGGTACACCGCGCTGTGCTCGGCCTGGAGCGTCTCGGCCGTCAGGGCGGGCGTCTCGTTCTCTGCTGCCATCGTGGTATCCTTTCCGATCACTGAAAACTGGATCTTCCCTGGTTCGCACTCCGCAAACGCGGTCGATCTCGTATTGGGCACGGCCCCGAAAACGCACATGCTGACCTCGTCGATCAGGGCCTTGCGAAAGACCGCCCCGGGCCCTTTGAGAACGTGGCCGTTGACCTTGACGCTGGCGCCCTCGGCGACCTCCTCGATCACCTGCGGCACGAAGGACAGGCTCGCCTGCATCGGGAACCCCTCCTTCATGTCCGCTCGCAACTGCTGAGCCTGTGGGTTACTCAGGAACCGGCCTTCGAAGACGATCTTCTTGCCAATCTCCTGCCGGGTCGTGACGCCCAGCCGCGAACTGGTCCAGTGCGAATCGAGGACCGGCAAGGGGTCCGACGCGAACGCCAGACCCTCGAGGTCAAACGCCAGGTTCCGCCAGAACCAGTGGTCCGGGATCACGCGACCGTCATAGGCCTCGATCCGAAAGCGGTTCTCCTGGCCCTCGCCGCCGGCGAACTGGACGCCGCCCTCGTGGGCGAATACGCAGGCCTCGCGGGGCGCCGAGGTCCCGCCGTCGAACCGGGCTGTGTCATTCGCTCTCTGGGACATCGCTGGCCTCCTTCCCATCGTCAGGTTCCTCGCTTTCGCCCGGCAAGAGGAGGCCCTCCTGCTCCTCGGTCTTGCGCTCCCGGACTTGCTCGCGGACCACGTCGCGGTAGTCCCGGCCGGTGCGGGCCACGATCGCCGTCCGCGTATTGGTCCCGTTCTCCAGGTCCACCTTGTCGGCCATGGCCTCCTTGTACGGGTCCACGTACGGCCAGCGCTTGCACACGACCTCATGCTCGAACGCGTCCTCGCGCGGGGCCAGTTCGCCCCGGGCGAGCCACTGCTGGACCTTCCAACGCCAGATCCGACTGACCAGCGGCTTGACGACCAGGTTCTGCTCGTCCTTCCATTGGTCCCACGCCTCCTGGTAGGCGATCCGGGCGTTCATGAACGTCGCGCCTGAGTAGTCCAGCGTCGCCAGCATCAACGGCAAACACAGCGGCCGGGCGACGACCATCAGGCATCGCAGGAAGAACGACTCGAACTCGGCGCTGGGGTGCTGGGCGGCGATCGCCTTGGCGTCCTCGCCCGGGGCACACTCATAGATCAGGCCGGCGCCGAGCTTCTCCTGCTTGAACCCCTCCTCGCTGAAGGACGGCGGATTGGCCGTCTGGCGGATGGAGGGCAGCGTGCCCTCGGGGAAACGCTTGGTCAGAGCCATCACGAACAGGGCGTTGACTTTCGCGGCCACCAGGGCCGCGTTGGCGTAGCCGTAGAGCTTGTCGATCCAGTCGATCGCGCTGGTCAGGATGGGCTCGCCCCGCGTGTAGCTGACCCGGTCGGGATTGAAGACGTGGTGCACGCGATCGGGCGTCAGCCAGCCGTAGGCATCGCCCTGGATGAAGCCCCAGCGGTCCGCCTTGCCGATGTAGTACCCGACCACATGGCCGTCGGACTTGGCGGTCGCCACGCCGTTGACCACCTCGTAGTGCTGGGCCGCCGGCAGACCGTGCGGCGTGCCGCACTGCTGGCCTTCCACCAGCCACAGCATGTCCGGGCCGAACACAATGAAGTCATCGCCGTCGCGGCGATAGGACTGGTAGGCCAGCTTGAGCAGCATGTGGAAGTTGAACCGGCCGGTCACATCGCAGGGCTGATCGACCATCTCGGCCCGCCAGAGCCGCTCGGCCCGCTCGTTCCACCGTTCGTCCTTCGTGCGGGCCTCGACCTTGGTCTCCGAACCCACCACGCCCTTGGTCTCCGTGGCCAAGAGGCCCTTGACGATCGGGTTGTTGCGGCCCATGTCCCGACAGATCTCCCGCAGCCGCGACAGGGCCGATTCGGTCAGGTGGGCGTCGCCGGAGCCCGAGAGATTGCCTCGGGGCTTCCGCGTGCGGCTGTTGTCCAGGGCGTCGTAGGCGAACCGGTACGCCCGCCGCAGATAGGCCCGCCGCGGCGAGACGGCCAACGTGAGCCGGTCCACGCCGTCGGAGATCTTCTGCTGCCATTTGGAGAGCATCGTCCGCATCAGTCCACCGCCTCATAGGCCCGGATGCGGCCGTTGATCGCCAGATCGTTCCGCAACAGCAGCGTCTCGTACTGGTCATAGAGCGTCTTGAGGTTGGGATTGGTCCGGCTCCGCCCATCGCCCGCCGTGGAGGCCTGGGCCTCCTCGGCCCTCGCGATGGCCGCCTCAAGGTCCGCAATTCGTTGTGCCAGCGTTTTTGCCATGACCCAAGACTATGGGCCGGGCGCGAGCCGACGAAGGCGGTGATTTACAGGAAATATAAACGAGAGGAGAATTTTCTCGCGTGCCTCCCCCATCCCAAGCGCATGAAAAAAGCCCGCCGAAGCAGGCTTGGAGAATTCACCCCCACGTGCGTGGGGACAATGTGCAGCCCATTTCCTACGGGCCTCCACAATCGCGGTTCACCCCCACGTGCGTGGGGACAATGTGATAATGGGGCCGCATATTCTCCTCGCCGTACGGTTCACCCCCACGTGCGTGGGGACAATTTGGCCGTATGGATGGTA
>JAAYVJ010000507.1 GCA_012517265.1 Planctomycetota bacterium
TCCTGTTTCTTGCGACTGCAATTCCATCATACTCGTTTTGCTTGCCCCAGGCAAGCGCTCCGGACGTCGCCGGTGCAACTGGTCTTTCCGGGACGTGGCCGAGTTCACCCAACGGACAAAGGAAGGAACGGACTGATCCGGAATCCGCCGTCCGGACGGCGGGAGTTTTTCGCATTGGAGCCACCAGCATAAGGCGTGCTACGCACAGCTCAAAGCGAGCGCTTCGCTCGCGTATTGTGCTGGAGGCCGCAAAGCGCAAAACTTCCCAGGCAGGCCCGTTTCGGGCATGCATTCGGTCCCGCGAGACAGAGACCTCTCCCGTTTGTCCGAGCGAGATCGTTGGTAGGGCCGGAAGATAACGCCTTACGGCGTCACTACGAACGGGTTCGCTTTTGATTTGACCAGGCGGGAGTTGGGGCTTAGACTTTCGGGGGTACGAACCTCGGTTCCAAGGGCCCAAGGCCTGGATTTGTGAGGAGAATTGTCATGGTCCCACGCAGACACGTCACCCGCCGAAACCTTCTCCAAGCGACCGCCGGCGCGGCTCTGGGCGCCGTCGGATTCCCCTGTATCGTTCGCTCGACCGCCCTGGGCGGGTCGGGGGCGGTGCCCCCGAGCGAGCGGATCACCCTGGGCTGCGTGGGGACCGGTCCGCAAGGCACGTACGACATGCGGAATTTCCTGTCGCAGAAGGACTGCCGGGTGGCGGCGATCTGCGACCTCAAAGCCCCGGCACGCGAGGCGACCAAGAAGCTCGTCGACGAGCACTACGCCAGCACCGACTGCGCCACGTACACCGACTATCGCGAGCTGATCGCCCGCAGGGACATCGACGCGGTGCTGATCGCGACGTGCGACCATTGGCACGTGCTGGTCGCGCTGGAGGCGGCGCGGGCGGGCAAAGCGATCTATCTCGAAAAGCCGATGGGCCTGAGCCTGGCCGAGGACCAGGCGCTTCGCGCGACCTGCCGACGGTACGGCACGATCTTTCAGTTCGGAACGCAGCAGCGGTCGAGCCGGGACTTTCGGTTCGCATGCGAACTCGTCCGCAACGGCCGGATCGGCAAGCTCCACACGATCAACGTCTGGTCGCCCGGCAGCACGGCGGGGGGGCCGCGGAACATCGTCTCGCCGCCGGGCTGGATCGATTACGATATGTGGCTGGGACCGGCTCCCTACCATCCGTACACGCCGAACCGGGAGTCGAATCAGTGGTGGTGGTTCATCTCGGATTACGCCCTGGGCTATATCGCGGGCTGGGGCGTGCACCCGCTCGACATCGCCCTCTGGGGCGGCGGCGAGGCGATCCAGTGCCCGCTGACGATCGAGGGCAAAGGCGTCTGGCCGACGCCCGACGGCGTCTGCGACACCGCGCTGAACTGGGACCTGACCCTCAAGTACGACAGCGGCGTGACGATGCGCTACACGGGCGATCCCATGCCCCCAGAGTGGAAGACCCGCTACGGGCGGACCACCAGCCACGGCACCGCCTTCGAAGGCACCGACGGCTGGGTGCACGTGGACCGCGAGGGCATCAACGCCCATCCAAAAGAACTGCTCGACACGCAATGGGGCCCGAACGACAACCGTCTATACGAGAGCGGCAACCACGCCCGCAATCTGCTGGACTGCGTCAAGAGCCGCAAGGAGACGATCTGCCCGATCGATGCGGCGGTGCAGGCCGACACGCTGTGCCAGATCAGCGACATCGCGATCCGCCTGGAGCGGAAGCTGCGATGGGATTGGGCGGGGGAACGATTCGTGGACAACGACGCGGCCAACCGCCGGCTCACGCGAGCGATGCGGAGCCCCTGGCGGCTGTAAACACCGATAGGACTTGGAAGGAGAAGGCACTATGTTGAGGAAGATCGCGATAGGGCTTCTGGCCTGCATGGCCTTGGGCGTTTGCCACGCCGCGGCGGCAGAGGACGGCTGGATCTCGCTGTTCAACGGCAAGGACCTGGACGGTTGGAAGGCCAGCGAGCGCGAGGGGACGTTCACCGTGAAGGACGGCGAACTCGTCGTGAACGGCAACCGCAGCCACCTGTTCTACGTCGGGCCGGTGAACCACGGCGTCTTCAAGAACTTCGAGTTCACGGCGGACGTGAAGACGACGAAGGGCTCGAACTCGGGGATCTACTTCCACACGGTGTATCAGCAGGACGGCTGGCCGGCCAAAGGCTTCGAATGCCAGGTGAACACGACGCACAGCGACCGCAAGAAGACCGGCGGACTCTACAACGTCCAGGACGTGATGGACAACGCCCCCTCCAAGGACGATCAGTGGTTCAACTATTCCATCAAGGTCGAGGGCAACCACGTCATCGTCAAGATCGACGGCAAGACGACCGCGGACTGGACCGAGCCGGAGGGTTGGACGCCGCCGCGGGACGCGCCCGGCCGCAAGATCGGCAGCGGCACCTTCGCCATCCAGGGGCACGATCCCAAGAGCCTGGTCTACTTCAAGAACATCAAGGTCCGTCCGCTGGACCCGATCAAGGTCGTCGTCGTCACCGGCGGGCACGATTTCGAGCACGATCCATTCCTCGCCCTGTTCGAGGGCTACGGCGACATCCGGCCCGTCGAGTTCGTGCTGAAGGATCACAGCGAGCTGTTCGAAGACATCAGCGGCTGGGACTACGACGTGATGGTTCTGTACAACATGACGCAGAACATCTCCGAGAAGCGAAAGGAGAACTTCAAGACGCTGCTGAGCAAGGGCATCGGCCTGGTCGCTCTGCACCACAACGAGGGCGCGTTCAACACGTGGGACGACTATCGCAAGATCATCGGCGCGCGGTATCCGCTCAAGCCGCAGGACATCGACGGCGTTCACTTCGAGACCGGGATCTACGAGCACGACGTGGACATGAACATCAA
>JAAYVJ010000508.1 GCA_012517265.1 Planctomycetota bacterium
CTGGCCGGCCTCCTGCAGTTGGGTTTGAGCAGCCTGAGCGAGTCCAGCACGTCGGCCGACGGCATGACCCTCTTGAAGTTCGGGGACGGCAGCGGCGTCGCCTACGACGACACGGTCGTCATCGCCACCAACGCAACGGCCCAGGGCGAGGATCTGCTCCAACAGACGATCCAGCGATACAAGGGCAAGAGGAGCCAGCCCTCGCTGGCCTCCGGCAACAAGTCCTTCACAAGCATCAGCAAGCAGGCCCGCCAGCAGAACGCTCTGACCGTCTGGCTCAACGTCGATGCGGCCTACGACAGGCTCATGAAGATGCTCCCGGCCGACGAGATTCCCGACGAACTCCGCGAGGCCAACAGCATCGTCGATTTCCAGAACGTGGACGATTTCATCGCCTCGCTGTCGCTGCGGGAGACCGGCATCGCCCTCGACGCGAACATGAATTTCAAGGACGGCAGCAAATCGATGTTCTACAATCTCATCCGCACGCCGAACCTGAACAAGGACGCCCTCAAGGCCATCCCGGCCGATGCGGTGGCCCTGATCAGCCTGACGCTCGGCGGGGCCGGTTCCGCCCAGGCCCAGGCCGCCGAGGGCATGATTCAGCAGACGTTCGGACTCGACATCGCCTCGCAGATCTTCGGGAATGTTGAGCAGATCACGCTCTTCGCCGCCCCGCCGAAGGAGGCGATCACGGCCCAGGATTCCCCGATCCCGCCGGTCGCCCAGGCGTTCGGCCTGGCCGTCACCAGCAAGAACCCCCAGCAGGTCCATCAGCTCCTGACGACCCTGCTCAAGACCGCAGAACTGCTGCCTGATACGCAGGAAGCCCCGGGGATTCCCGAATCCGGCCGATTTGACATGACCCTGGCCAACAACATCAAGTTCTTCGGGCACACCAACCCGGCGAACAAGACCATGGTCCTGTCTCTGAACTCGCAGGTGGTGGACGCCTCGATCACCGCCGCCAGGCAGGACAGGTCCATCGTCAATGCCGGCAAACTCCAGGAGGCCCTGGCCACCTTGCCGCCGGCGACCAGCAAGCTGGTCCTGATCAACGTCGCCGGAGCGATCCGGCTCGCGTCGCAGGCGATGGAACTCCCGTCGGAGGACATGGCCGCCGAGGCCCGCAAGGCCCTGGACGAGCTGATCCAGGCCGCGCCCAAGACCACGCTGCGGCTTCAGACCACCGAGCAGGACAACAGCTTCAGCCTCCGCCTGAGCCTGAGCGACATGCCGCCGATCCGGGACCTCGTCGAGCCGATCGCGCATCTGGGCGGGATCATGCACGGAGCCGCAAGATCCCCCTGGGAACGTGCTATGCCGGCGCCGGCCTCCGTCATTCCGACGAACCAGCCGTGCAAGATCGATGGGAAGGTGGACGACGCCTGGGCTCAGGCCAAGGCCAACGCGATCAGCCATGTAGCCTATTCCCCGGCCTCAGGCGAGGCGGACGCATCAGCGAGCTTCAAGATGATGTACGACAAGCAGGCTCTCTATCTGCTCGTGGACGTCAAGGATGACGAGTTGATCAATGACTCGGTCGAGTTCTGGCTGGACGACAGCGTCGAGATCTTCGTCGACGCCGACAACAGCAAGTCCGAGACCTACGGCGAGGATGACTATCAGTTCAATTTCGCCTGGGACGGCTCGGCCCCCTCCTTGGGCGAGACCAAGCACAACAAGACCGACGGAGTCCAGTACGCCTTCGACCGGATCGACGGAGGGTATCGCCTGGAGGTCAAACTGCCCTGGTCCACGCTGGGGACCGATCCGAAGCCCGGGACCCGGATCGGGCTCGACGTTCACGTCAACGACGACGACGACGGCGGCGACCGCGACACGAAGCTCATGTGGTGCACCGATCACGACATCGCATGGCAGAGCCCGATGACGCTCGGGACCGGTGAGTTGGCCGGCCTGATCGCCTGGTGGAAGTTCGACGAGAAGGACGGCCGCACCGCAGCCGACAGCTCCGGCAACGGCCGCGACGCCACCGTCCAGGGCGACCCCTCCTGGCAGCCCGCCGGCGGCAAGGTCGGCGGCGCGATCGCGCTGGGCGGCGACGGCGACTTCCTCGACGTCGAGGACGAATCCGCCTTCGACTTCACCGGCGGCGTCACCGTGGCCGCCTGGATCAAAGTCACCTCGTTCGATCGGCCCTGGCAGGCCCTGGTCGCCAAGGGCGACGGCGCCTGGCGGCTCCAGAGAAACAACGAGGCCGACACGCTCGAATTCGCCTGCACCGGCCTCCAGATCCCCAGCGGCAACCAGTACGGCAGCCTCTTCGGGAACCGCCCAATCGGCCGGAACGAGTGGCGCCATGTCGCCGGCGTCTTCGACGGCAAACGGATGTCGCTGTACGTGGACGGGACGCTCGACGCCTCGCAGGAGGCCTGGGGCACGATCAACGTCAATGACGCGCCGGTGCAGATCGGCGCCAACATCGAGATGCAGGACCGCTTCTGGAACGGCCTGATCGACGATCTTCGCATCTACAACTACGGACTGCCCGAAAGCCAGATCAAGGAGTTGGCTGCGGGCAAATAAGCAGACCTGTCCTTCACATAGGGGTGTCAACGCGGAGGCCGGAGCCAGACCGGCCTCTTGCGTTTGCCCGTTTCGAAAACCGCAGACTCTGTCGCCGCCGGGGGCGTGTCCACGGTATACTTCTCTGTCGTGAGCGTCGGCGACGGATGCCGACGACAGGGTTCCCCGCCGAGGACGGCGCGGGAGGCCCCCCAATGGGTCGAGGATTTCGAGAGAACAGATGCGATCGCTGACGAAAGCTATGCGCGGCATCAATCCCGGTTACGGCCAGTTCCGGTGGGTCGTCCTGCTGCTGGCGGTGGCGGTGGTCCTGCCGACCCTGTGCCTGCTGTGGTTTATGCACGAGGTCGTCAAGAGCGAGCGGCTGGCCGTCCGCCAGCGGCTGACCTCGGTCTACAAGGCCAAGCTGGCCGACGCGACGGACCGGATCGGACAGAAATGGACCGAGCGATGCCGCGTTCTGGAGGGACGCCCCCCCGTCCCGCTCTACCGCCAGTTCGTCGCCGCCGTCGGTCAATC
>JAAYVJ010000008.1 GCA_012517265.1 Planctomycetota bacterium
CGAGAGTCGTTCCTGGCGGAGAATGGAATCGACACGAAGAACGTCGCCGACCCCCGGCTGCACGAAGAGCAGGGGTTCAGCACGCTGTACGTCGCCAAGGACGGCCGCTGCATCGGCTGGATCGGCCTTCAGGACAAGACCCGTCCCGAGGCGCAGCGGGCCATTCGGGAACTGGTGGACATGGGCGTCAAGCGAGTCACCATGCTCACGGGCGACCGCAGCGAAGTGGCCAACCGCGTCGCGGGCGAACTGGGTTGCACCGACTACAAGGCCCAGTGTCTGCCCCAGGACAAGCTGGCGGTGGTCGAGCAGATCAAGCAGGAAGGGCATACGGTCGTGGTCGTCGGCGACGGCATCAACGACGCGCCCGCCCTGGCGGCCGGCGATCTGGGCATCGCGATGGGCGCCGCCGGCAGCGACGTGGCGATCAATTCCGCGTCGATCGCCCTGATGAACAACGACCTGCGGCGGATCCCGTTCCTGGTCGACGTCTCCCGCAAGACCCGGCGGGTGATCAACCAGAACCTCGCGTTCGGCGTGATCTTCATCGTGCTGGGCATTTCGCTGTCGAAGTTCGTGCCGCCGGCCGTTGCGGCCTTCTTGCACTTCGCCAGCTCGCTGGTGGTGGTGTTCAACAGCGCGCGTCTGTTCCGCCAGGGCGAGGAACTCGACCACGAACCGCAGATGACCCCGACGACGTAATTATGGTAGGAGGCGTGAGCCGACGCCCAAGGTCCCATAGGCTTCGTCTGTCCTATCGGTCCTGCTCTCCTGCAAAGGTAACGACATGGAATATGCGATAGAAACGGTTGCTCTGACGAAGGTCTTCTCCGACTGGTGGGGCCGGGCGAAGGTCTACGCGGTGGACGACCTGAACCTGCAGATCCGCCCCAACGAGGTCTTCGGCCTGCTGGGTCCCAACGGGTCGGGCAAGACCACCACGATCAAGATGCTCCTGGGCCTGTTGCACCCGACGAAGGGGCACGCCGTGATGCTCGGCGGCGACGCGACGAACCCCAAGATCAACGCGCGGATCGGATTTCTGCCGGAGGAGTCCTACCTCTATCGGTTCCTGAACGCCCGCGAGACGCTCGATTTCTACGGGCGGCTCTTCAAGCTCGACTCCAAGACCCGCGAATTGCGGATCGAGGCCCTTCTGGACATGGTCGGACTCAAGGCGGTCGCCAGCCGACCGGTCGGCACGTACTCCAAGGGCATGGCCCGGCGCATCGGGCTGGCGCAGGCTCTGATCAACGATCCGGACCTGCTGATTCTCGACGAGCCGACGACCGGCCTGGACCCCATCGGCACCCGGCAGATCAAGGACCTGATCGTCAAGCTGGCCGAACGCGGCAAGACGGTCCTGCTGTGCAGCCACCTGCTGGCCGACGTGGAGGACGTCTGCGATCGGATCGCGATCCTCTACGGCGGCAAAGTCCAGGCGCATGGCCGGGTCAGGGACCTCCTGCAGAAGACGAACAAGCGACAGATCGTCACCGATGCGATCAGCGACGCCACGGCCGACCGGATTCGGGAGTTGCTCAAGAAGGAGCACGCCGATTGCGAGATCTCCTCTCCCATGGAGCGGCTCGAGACCTTCTTCATCAACACGGTGGTCCAGGCGCAGCAGCAGGCGACGCCGACCAGCGGCGCCGTCAGCACGACGCAGATCGGCGACTTCCTGGCGGCCAGGAGCGTCAAGGAGACTGTGCTGGACAAGCTTGTCGGGGCGTCCGTCGCGGAGAAGCCGGACAGCGGGCCGGCCAAGACCGAGAAATCCCAGCCTCGCGAAACCGTCGTGCCGCAGCCGAACAAAGACTTGCTCAGCAAGCTGACGCAATCCGCGTCGACCGTCAAGCCGACGGCCGCGTCACCGGTGCAGACAAACCGGGTTGAGAACGTCCCCGAGACGACGGTCAAACCGTCGAAGACCAAAAAGAGCATTATCGACGAGTTGACGGGCGAGAAGCAGCCCGACGGCTCGACGAGCAAGCCCACCGGCAATCCCCAGGAGGACGGCGGCCATGCATAGGGTGTGGGCCGTGGCGATCAATACGGTTCGGCAAGCCTTGCGGATGAAGGTCGCGGCGATCTTCATCCTCCTGCTGCTGGTCCTGCTGCCGGTCCTGGGAGCGACCGCCACGGGGGACGGCACGCTCAAGGGGCGGCTCCAGACCTTCGTCGCCTACGGCATGTCTTTGACCAGCCTGTTGCTGAGTCTGCTGACGATCATCGTCTCGGTCTATTCGATCACCAGCGACATCGAGCATCGGCAGATCTACACGGTGGTGACCAAGCCGATCCGGCGCTACCAGTTGATCCTGGGCAAGTTCCTCGGCGTCATCGTGCTGGACGTCGCGCTGCTGACTCTGTTCCTGGGGATCGTCTACGGCGTGGTCGCCCTCATGCCTCGGTTCGTCGACGCGTCCGAAGAGGACAAGTGGCAGATCGACAACGAGTTCTTCACGGCTCGGGCCAGCCTGATGCCGCCGCTGGTGGACGTGCATGAGGAGGTCGAGCAGCTCTATCGCAAGCTCGAAGCCAACGACCAGTTGGAGACCCTGTATCCGAACTACTCTCCGCCGGAGATTCGCAAGCTCCTGACCAAGCGCATCCAACTGGAGAAGCGAGCGGCGGTCGTCGGCCAGGTGTTGATCTACGAGTTTCACGACGTTCGGCCGTCGGACCCCAACAATCAGAGCCTGTTCATCCGGTTCAAATACGACGTCTCGGTGACCCCGCCGGACGAGCAGGTGTACGGAAGCTGGCGGATCGGTGACCTGCGGGGCTACAAGACAGGGACTTCCGTAAACACGCCGGTCTATCAGATTCCCACGCGGCGGGACCCGGTGCGCAAGTTCCGCGAGATCGAGGTGCCTGCGAACGCGGTCGCCAAGGACGGCTATCTGGCGGTGGGTTTCATGAACCCGCCTCTGAACGACACGACGGTGATGTTCCCGATCGAGGACGGTCTGGAGGTGCTCTACAAGGCCGATTCATTCCTTGGCAATTATGTTCGCGCGGCTCTCTTGATTCTGTTTCGCCTCACGTACCTGGCCTGTCTGGGCGTGATGGCGGCCAGCTTCCTGTCGTTTTCTGTGGCGATGCTATTCTGCCTGGTGCTGTTCACCATCGGCGCCGCCAGCGGGGCCCTGATCGAGTCCTTCGGGTACATGAGCGTCAGCGTGACTCACATCTATGCGTATACGATTCAGAACCTGATGCATCTGTTGCCTCGGTTCGATTCCTACAATCCGACGCAATTCCTCGTTCCGGCCCGATTGATCTCCTGGCGCCTGATCGGCGAGGTCGTGTTGTTCATGGTCTTCCTGAAAGCGGCCGGGCTGTTGATCCTGTCCCTGGTGATTTTCAGCTTCCGGGAATTGGCGAAGGTGGTGGTGTAGCGGTGGAGAGTTCCTTGAGGCACGGATGAGAAGGGGCCATGCGGACGCGTGATTTCGTCATCTTGTTGGTTTGTGCAGTAACGGCGGTGGCCGCGTTGTTCGCCGCCGGGTCGCAGCTCGACCGCATCAACGCCCAGCGGGAGCAGCTCAAGCTCGTGAGCAACCCGGCCCTGGAGAACGCGCCGCCGTCGCTGGCGTTCGCGACCGTGGCGCTGGGGGCTTTCCGCGGTTTGATCGTGGACATCCTCTGGATGCGGGCCGACAAGCTCAAGGAGGAGGGCCAGTTCTTCGACGCTCTCCAGGTGGCCAAGTGGATCACGACGCTGCAGCCCCGGTTTGCGGCTGTCTGGGAGTTCCACGCC
>JAAYVJ010000509.1 GCA_012517265.1 Planctomycetota bacterium
CCTCTCTCGATTTCTCCGAACTCGGTACTACTGCACCTTTCCTTATGTCCCTATTGTAGAGAATTCGCGGGTCTCCGTCCACTCTCGGGGAAGAGATTTCTCCACAAGAGTCATCGGTCTCTTCAGGCGGGACGGGGCGACTTTCTGGATTGAACGGCCCAGATGAGCTGGTACACCACACCCAGGGCGGCCATGAAGACCATCGAGGACAGCAGGATCACAGACATCAGCAGGGCCGAGGAGCGGGCGATGCCATGGGGCGCCAGCAGGGCCACCAGCGTCACTTCCCGCACGCCGAGATTGGCGATGGTGATCTGGAGCTTGCCCAAAAGAAAGACGATCGCGCACAGCCAAATCAGGACGCTCGTCGGGACGACCACCGACGCGGCCTTGGCGGCAAAGAGGTACCACAGCAGTCCGACCAGGAGCGAATCGACGACGTTGATGCCGGCGATCGTCAGGTGGAATCGCCAGCCGGCGGACTGAAACGTCGAGATCTGCTGCAGAAGCATCTGCCCCTTGTCCCTCGCCTTCTGCGGCAGGGGTCTGAGACCCGCACCGAGCAGGCGAACCACAGAACCGCCGGTCCGCGGGTTCAAGGCCAACACGGACACCAGCAGGACCGCAGCGAGCAGAACGCCGCACGCCAGCGGCAGAACCCAGGAGGCTGTGGCGTCCGGCCACAGGATCCGCGTCGGATTCACCACGATCATGCCCACGAGGCCGACGGCCATCATCACGACCGTCAGGGCCACCTGGTTGTAGAGCATCGCGCTGAGCACGTTGGTGCCCTTGCCGGTCGTGCGCCGGAGAATGTACCATTTGATGCCGGTGCTGACAAAGCCCGGTACGACCAGGCCGTAGAGGGACGTGACGCAGGTTGCGCCGAAGATCGTGTTGAGCCCCACGTCGCAATCCTGCCTTTTGAGGATCCATTGCAGGGCCACGGACTGCACCCAGGAGAACAACGCGGTGGAGCCCCATACGCCAAAGAGATACTGCCACCGCGCGTCTTTGACGGCCTGGCGGAAGTCCGTGAAATCCACTTTCGAGAACACCCACGCCAGCAGCATCGCCGCGACGGAGAGCTTGGCCAGGAGCTTGAGAATCTGTTTGGTGCGGACGGACATCATTGCCCCTACCGCCGATTGTGCCCCAGGATCAGGACGCGTCGGGAGAAGGTCAGTTGGAGTTTGTACAGCCTGCTGCACACCGAGCTGCGGGGGAACAACGCCTCCAAGGCGCCGAACGGCATGCGCGAGGCGATCGAAGAAACGATCACCGCGCCGGCCCCCGTGAACGGGCCGCTCATGTACCGGCTGCGGAGGTCCGCATAGCCCGCGTTGATCAGCAGTTGATCGAGCCTGCGCCGGGTCGTCACGTAGTTGTGCGAGAAGTCGCAGTTGAAGAAGTGCAGCCGCCAGCTCAGATAGTCAGGGCAATGGATCACGAACTTGCCGCCCGGCTTCAAGACCTGGCGGATCTGGCAACAGATGTCCAGGGCCTGCTCCAGGCCGCTCATGTGCTCCATCACGTTGATCATGACGACCGCGTCGAACTTGCAGTCCAATGCAGGCAGCGGCGGGACTCTGGCGCACACCACGTTCGCCCCCCTGCCGCGCAGCGACTCGGCCAATCCCGGATTCGGCTCGACCGCGTGATACAGGAGCTTCTTCGCCAGGCACAGTTCGGCGAACTCGCCCCGGCCGGGACCGATCTCCAACACGCTGCCGCCGGCGGGGATGTCCGCGAAGGAGAAGATCCGCTCCGACGCCCGCCGAACGAATCGCATCCCCAGGCCGGTCGGACGTTCCGCCTTGCCCAGGTGGTCGAAGAATGTCTCTGTCGTCTCTGGACTCACGCCGTTCTCCTTCGCGCGATCAGGACCCGCTCATCCGCGCAGCGGTCCTTGTATTCGTGGTAAACCGCAAGGTCGTAGATCGCCTTGTACAGAAGATAGTCCCGCCGAACGAGGATCTCGAAACCCTCGTCGGCCAGAATCGCCTCGATCTTGTCCCATTCGATGTGGTCGTCGGGCCAGACATGGATGTCGCCTTCTCTCTTGTACCGCGGATTGCGGAGCCGCCGCAGGATGTGGACGTACCCCCGCACGTCCAGAGCGAGCGACAGGTACCGCCGCCAGTTCACCCGGGGACGGGCCTTGCGGAGAAACTCCACGTACGCCGCCGGCCTCCGGTAGTACGTCTCGGTGGCCTCGTGGTCGATGTAGAGCACCCCGCCGGGCTTGACCACGCGGCACAGCTCCCGCACGATCGCCAGGTAATCGGGCACGTGATGCAGGACGGAGTAGGTGGCCGCCAGATCGAACTGGGCATCGGGGACGTCGGCCAGGTCCCTGCCGTTGAGCTTGAGCGTCTCGGACAAGCCGCTGGCGGAGAACTTGCGCCGGATGTCCTTGAGGAAATCGTCGGACAGATCGGCGGACGTCGTATGCGCTCCGAGCTCGATCAGGTGCCGCGTGAGATTGCCCGACCCGCAGCCAAAGTCGAGGGCCTTGACCCGCCCGGCGCCGGTCCGGACCGACTTGACGGCGTCCAGGAGCATGCTCCGCAGGCGTTGCTGCTCGATCGAGTTGAAGATGTCGCCGTGCACGCGTTCGTACGCCGCGGCGTCCGAGCCCTTGTAGTATTCAGGTTCCACGCATCAGCCTCTGATAGATCTCGACCACCTGGTTCACCTGGCTGCCGCCGTCGAACTTGCCGGCGTGCTCGAACGCGCCGGCCGCCAGGCGAGTCCGCAACGCCTCGTCCCCCGCGAGCCTGCGGATCGCCTCGGCGATGCTCCCCGCGTCCAGGCGTGGCAGAACGATCCCTGTGACGCCGTCCCGGACCAGTTCCGGCAGCCCGCCCACGGGCGACACGATCACCGGCGTCCGCATCCGCATCGACTCCAGGGCCGCGATGCCGAACGCCTCGCGGCGACTGGGGACCACAGTCACATCGAAAGCCCGCAGTGCAACAGCCGAGTTCTCGCGCAGGCCGGCCAGGGAGACAGTTCCTTCGAGCCCGAGTCGGCGAATGCGCTCTTTGAGAAGCCCGTGTTGCGGACCGTCGCCAACCAGGCACACGCACCAGCGATTCTCCCGGCCGGACAACTTCGCGGCGGCCTCCACGAGCAGATCCGCGCCTTTGGGCCGATCGAGCCGGCCGACGAAACCGACGACGAAACGGTCCTTCGCCAGGCCGAGCGACGCCCTGGCTTCGTCGCGATCGTAGCGATCCGGGTCGAATCGCTCCAGATCGATGAAGTTGGGCACGACCGTGATCGGGGCCTTCACATTGCCGATCGTCCGCTTCATCGCAGTCGCGGCCGCCCGCGAATTGGCGACGATCGCGTCGGCCCGCGAACCCCATCGACCCAGGAGCCAGCGATAGACGCAGCCGGTTCCCTCCCGGAAGATCGGCCCATGCTCGTGCAGGATCAGGCGGGCGGCGAGCCGAGGCCTCGCCAGCAGGCTGCAAATGAACGCTTTCTGCAAATGGGCGTGAACGATGTCGATGCGTTCCGCCCGGCACAGGTCTGCGATGAGCCGAACCGGGGTCAGGCTGTACTTCCTGGACTCCAGCGTGACGACCGTGGCATCGATCGGCAGCGGCTTGGGGTTGGGGCGAAGGGCGCACACGAGGCTCTCCACGCGGTCGTGCGGCATCCGCTCGACGAGGTTCTTCACCACGAACGGCGCGCCGCCGTAGCCCAGATGATCGACGACATGGAGAACCCGAATGCTCATTTCACCTTCGCATACAGTCGCAGATAAGAATCCGCCACGGCGTTCCAGCCGAAGCCTTCCGCCTTTTTTCTCGCCGCCTGCGCCATCGCCTTGCGGACCTGGGGTTTCTCGATCAGGCCCTGCACCGCCTGGGCCAAATCGGGCGCTGCCGGCTCTCCCACCACGACGCCGTTGTCCGAAATCAGTTCCTCGACTCCCTCGCACCGGGTCGTCACGATCGGCAGGCCGCTGGCCATCGCCTCGAGCATCGCGTTGCTCATGCCTTCTTGCATGCTCGCACTGACGAAAACGTCATGCTGCCGATAGATCTCCGGCATATCTTCCGCTTCGCGCCGCCCGGCGAGCGTGACTTCGTCCTGCAGTCCCTTCTCACTCAAGAACCGTCGAAGATCCGAGTCGAGGGCCCCGCCGCCGACGATCGTCAGATGCGTCTGACAACCTCGATCGCAAAGGAGCCGGACCGTTTCCAGGAGCAGAGGCAGCCGCTTCGTCGTCGAGAGCCGCCCCACGGTCAGCAGACGCAACGGGCCGGAATCGCCCGACGGCGTTGCTGGATGGAACAGCTCCAGATCGACGCCGTTCGTGATGACGTCGATGCCCGCCGAGGGCAGAAACCTCAATGCGCGTTCCTTCAGCCCCTCGCTGCACGCCACGAGAGCCGAGGCCTTCTTCCAGATCGGCTTGAAGACGAGCGGTCCGAGGATCTTGTACTCCAGTTGCAGCCTGGCGTTGGCGCCGGGGACGTCGGACCCGCGAAGCGAAACGATGTACGGCGTCCGTCGGGCGGTTCGCCAGCACAGCCAGCCGGTGGGGAAGCCGAAGAAGGCGTGGACCAAGTCGTAGTCGCCCTTCTTGATCATTCCGCGATAGCACGCGCCGGCCTTGAAGAGCCATTCGAGCACTTCCCTGCGCCGCCACAGGTGCAGGTGCCTCTTTCGGATGCCGATCTTGAAGACCAGCACGTTGTTCGCCAACCGCTCCATGAACAGGCCGGGACGGGGCGCCGAGGTCAGAACGTCCACGTCCAGATCGGGCCTGCCGGCGTACTGCCGCAAGAGGGCCCGATGGGCCTGGCCGCCGCCCCCGCCGATCGGCGGGAACTCATAGTTGAGCATCAGGATCTTCAAACTTGCCTTTCACACTTCTTCGCGACCACATAGAGATTGGTCTGCAAGGCCAAAGGCACCCGGCGAAAATCGATCCGTTCGATCGCCCGGCCGAACGGCCCGAGCTTGCGGAACTTCGCTCTGGTGAACTCATTGACCGGATTCATCTTGACGAACCGCGTTTCGAAACCGTGCCTGGCCAGACGCCGTCGGAGCTGTCCCGGCGTATGCAGCGACGGGTGCACGCGACGCCACTTGAGCGTCTTGTGCGACAGGGTCTCGAAGATCGCGTTGCTCCACTTGTTGGGCGTCTGGAACAGGTAGTACCCGCCCGGCTTCAGGACGCGGTGCACCTGCGCCACGTGCAGATCGATCCGAGCGATGTGCTCGAACAGATCGAAGCTGAGCACCACGTCAAATGTCCCAGACTCGTACGGCAGCTCCTCGGCCGGCTGCACATCCAGCCGCACGCCGGGGTACTTGGCCCGCCCGTACTCGATCGCGACGCGCGAGATGTCCGTGCCCCGCACGTCGTAGCCTTGCCCGGCCAGTTCGGAGACGATCGTGCCGATGCCGCAGCCGATCTCCAGGATCCGGTCGCCCGACTTGAGCAGACTCGTCTGGGCCAGGAAATCCAGATTCGTGCGGAGGTTGCCCCGCTGCTCCTTGCCGCGGGCCAGTTCACCCTTCCAGCCGGCGTCGTACAGCTCCTGCTGCCGATTCAGTTGTTCATCCGCAAACGGGGACACGGCAGACGCTACTTCCGCTCGAACAGCACTTGAGTGTCGTATTGGCCGACGATCTGGTAGTTGTCCATCACATATCGGCGAAACGGTTGCATGGCCTCATAACGCCGGGCCTCGGCCGGGTCCGTGCTGCTGCCCAGTATGCTGGCATAGGCCGCATCGAATCGGCGGATGCTGTCGGGACGCTCCGGCACGAGGAAACCTCCCTTTGTCACGTCTTCCGGTCTCACATCGAAGGCACGCAGGAGAATCTGCACAAGCTGGTTCTGATCCGCCGGCCGGTTGGCCAGCAGCGAAATCCCGTTCGTAATGTTGGGCCACAGCTCCAGAGGCGGCCTGGTCAGAGGGAAATGCACCTTTCGCGTGTCCACGATGAACTTCGGAGGGTTCTTCTCGAAAGCGTGGACGATCTCCTGGACCCTCTGGGCAAGCTGCTCCGGCGGCAGAAGATGCA
>JAAYVJ010000067.1 GCA_012517265.1 Planctomycetota bacterium
ACAAGACCGCGGAGGTTCTCTCGCAGAAACAGACTCTCGGTCTGCAGGACTGCATCGCCATCGCGATGGCCAACAACCTGGATGCGAGGACCGCCGCAATCGAGAAGCGAATCGCCAAACTCCAGCGGCGGATCGCATTCGCGAACTTCCTTCCGGCGGTGAACCTGGACTACTCGCAGTATGAGTTTGATCCAGCGATTTCGCTGCCCCTGTCCGACGACGAGACCGTGCGTCTGGACAGCGCCAAAGCCCTGCTTTGGAACGCCGGCGTGTCCGTCTTCAACCCCGCGACGTGGTTCCTCTACGGCATGCACAAGCGGGGCGAGGAGATCGCCGATCAGGTCGTGCTCTACACCAAGCAGATGACCACCCTGCAGGTGACGGTGCTGTACTTCCAGTGTCTGACGCTGGGCGAAGCGGAGCGGTCGCTGGCGGCCGACGTGGAGGCTGCGGAGGCCCTCCACGTCGAAGTCGCCGCTCTGGCGCAGGAGGGCCTGGTCAGCGGCTGGCAGGCGGACCAGGCGGACGTCTACGCACAGGCACGCAGAGCTGAGCTGGCCCGCACCCGCCGGGGGCGCAGTCAGGCGATATCCTCCTTGCTGGCGGCCATGGGGCTTTCGCCGCTGGCCCAAATCACGCTGGCTGAACAGACGCCTCTGGTGCCGCCGGAAGGGCCGGTGGAGGATCTGATCCTGGAGGCCATGTTGAATCACCCGTCGCTCCTCATCGCCGATCGCAAGATCGCCATCGAGAAGGAGAAGGTCAAGATGGCGATCGCAAGCTTCCTGCCGGCGCTGGGGGCCTTCGCCTACCATCCGGACTCGCTCGACTCGTCGTTCCTTCCATCCAACCAGTGGATCTACGGCCTGTCGGGGACGCTGACTCTCTTCAACGGATTCGCGAACATCAACGAGTACAAGGCCGCGAGGGAACGCCGCGAGGAGGCGTTCCTCGCGCGCGAGCAGACGACGTTGACGCTCATGCTCGAAGTCATTCGGGCCAGACAGAATCTGGAAACGGCCAAGGACCAGTTGGACCTGGCTGAGCGGTCGATGACCGTGGCGTCCCGGCGATACGCCGAGACGAAAGAGAAATCCCGGGAAGGCCTGGTCGGTTCGGCGGATCTGCTCCGCGAGGCAGCCGAGCAGGCCAAGGCGCAGATGCAAGTCCTGGCGGCGCGATTCCAGCATCAGGTCGCCGCTGCCACGTTGCTGAATGTGATGGGCAAAACGCAAACAGACGTCGAGGAAAACGAACATGAAGGCCAGTCATGAAACCTCCGCCGGCAAGGGCCGGCTTCGACAGACGGCGAAGTACGCAGCCGGATTGATCCTCATCGCCGCCTTGGCGGCCGCGGGCCGCGTTCTGTACGGACAGGCGACCGCCGACCCGAAGGCCGAGGTCGCCAAGCCGGCCGACATCACGCGAGTGCCCGTGGTCGTCACGCCGGCCGCGATGCGGCAGTTCAGCCGGACCGTTCTCGTGCAGGGCAACGTCGAAGCGAAGAACTGGGCCATGGTCTCGCCGCGAGTCGCAGGCATGATCGAAGCGGTCTTCGTCGACGAGGGCGACGCCGTAGTCGCTGGCCAGACGAAACTCTTTGCGGTCGATCAGGCGAATCTCGAACGACAGGTGCAGATCGCCGAACATGCGACGGCGGTGGCTCGCTCGTCCACGAAGGAAAAGGAGGCCAGTCTCGAGCAGGTCGAAGTGGACCTCCACAAGGCCTCCTTGGACTACGAAAGGTTCGTCCGCCTGCGGGAAAAGCAGGCCGTCACTGCCGACGCGTTCGAGCAGCAGCAGTCGCGGTATCTGCAACTGCAAGCGGCCGTCAAACACGTGCGAACCCTCGTGGAGCTGTCCAAGACCCAGGAGCAACAGGCCGAGGCTTCCCTGGAGATCGCCAGGAAGAACCTGGCCGACGCGGTGGTCGTCGCCCCGATCAGCGGCACGATCAGCGAGCGGATCCACGAGCCGGGCGAAATGGCCAGTTCCGGCAATCCCATCCTGCGGATCGACGACCCCTCTGTCCTGGAGATCGCGGCGTTTCTGCCCGTGCAATATTACCCCGAGGTGATCGTCGGTCGCACCGCGATGAACGTCAAGGTGGGCTCCGTCGAGTTGAAGAATCTCGTGGTCTCCTATCGGAGCCCTACGGTGAATCCCAGACTTCGGACGTTCGAGGTCAAATGTCTTGTGAAGGACCCGCCGGCGGGGATCGTCCCGGGCGCGATGGCGGACATCGCCGTCGTATTTGAAACCCGCCAAGGCATGGGTGTTCCCTCCTCGGCGATCGTCGAGCGTTCGGGCAAACCCGTCGTCTTCGTCGTCCGCAACGGCGCCGCAGTTCAGACGCCCGTCACGCCGGTCATCGAGGCCGAGGGCTGGACCGAGATCGCCCAGGCCGAGGTGAAGGAGAACGAATCGATCGTCACCCTCGGTCAGAACATGCTCAACGACGGCGCAGCGGTCGAGGTTCAGCAGGAGGAGAAGTGATGTTTCTGTCCGATTCATCCATCCGCCGGCCGGTGGCGATGACCAGCCTGATCATCGGCCTGACCCTGCTGGGGCTCAACGCGTACCGCAAGCTGGGCCTGGAGCTGATGCCCAAAATGGACGTGCCGTACATCACGGTCACGACTGTCTACCCGGGCGCCAGTCCCGAGCAAATCGAGACGGACGTCGCCAAGCGAATCGAGGACCAGGTCGTCACGATCGACGGGCTCAAACACGTCAGTTCCGCCTGCATGGAAAACGTCTGCCAGACCCTGCTGGAGTTCAACCTGAACGTGGACGTGGACATCGCGGCCACCGACGTGCGGGAGAAGCTCGACCTCATCCGAGCGGATTTCCCCGAGGACGTGGAGGACCCCAAGATCCTCAAGTTCGACATCAACGCCCAGCCGATCATCCACATGGCGCTGACCGGCGACGTCCCGCTCGACGAGCTGTACGACTACGCCGACAACACGCTGCGCGACCGCCTCACCGTCATCTCCGGTGTCGCCAACGTCGACCTGGTCGGGGGGGCCAAGCGCGAGGTGCACGTCCTGCTCGACCGCCAGAAGCTGGCCGCCAAGGGCCTGTCGAGCCTGAATGTCGTCCAGGCCGTCCAGCAGGCGGTGAGAACCATCCCCAGCGGGCGCCTGACAGACCACGGGCGCGAGTTCTCGGTGAAGTTCGACGCCGAGTACAAGGAGGTCCCGCAGATCGCCACGCTCGAAGTGGCCAACGATCAGGGCCAGCGGTGCTACGTCCGCGACGTCGGCCGGGTGGTGATGACTACCGCGGAGCTTCGCCAGAAGGCCGCCGTCGATGGGCGGCCCTGCGTGTACATCAAAGTCGTCAAGAAGGCCGAAGCCAACGCGGTGAAAGTCGTCGACAGCGTCAAGACCGCGGTGGCGACTCTGAACAAGCAACTGCCCGGCGGCATGGAGCTGGTCTGGGTCACCGACGACGGACGATTCATCGAGGCCTCCGTCCGAAGCGCCTGGAGCAACGTCGGTCAGGGGATCCTCCTGACCGCGGCGATCCTGTTCTTCTTCCTGTACAACATCCGGGCCACGCTCGTCGTCGCGATCACGATGCCGCTGACGGTCGTCATCGGCCTGTTCTTCATGCAGTTGGCGGGCTACACGCTGAACACCTCGACGCTGATCTCCATCGGCCTGTCGGTGGGCATTCTCGTGACCAACTCCATCGTCGTTCTGGAGTCGATCGTCTCCCGGCTGAAAGACACGGGCGATCCCAAGGAGGCATCGCGGCTGGGGGCCAAGGAAGTCACCGTCGCGGTCCTGGCCAGCGCCGGGACGAACATCGTCGTGCTGTTCCCGATCGCGATGATGGGCAGCATCGTCGGACAGTTCATGAGGCCCCTGGCCTGGACCATGCTCATCATGACCGCGGTGTCCTTGTTCATCTCGTTCACGCTGACGCCGATCCTCTGTTCGCTTCTGCTCAAGCCCGACGACGCCAAGCAAAAGGGCGTCCTGCACCGGATGGAGACGGGATTCAACCGCATGCTCAACGGAGTCATCGGCGGGTATCGCGCGGTCCTCTCATTCAACGAGAAGCATCGTGTCGCGGCTGTAGCCACCATTCTGGCCACCGTCGCGATGCTCGCGCACGCGATGTCTCTGGGCGGCAAGGTCGGCTTTGGCTTCACCCCGAATACGGATCAGGCCAGGGTCTTCGTCAAACTGGAGTACCCCACGTCCTACAATCTCGACCGGGCGATCGAGCGCGTTCGGCTCGTCGAAGAGCGGCTCAAGGACGTGCCCGAACTCAGGCACGTGCTCAGCTCCCTCGGCAAAGTCGAGGGCGTGGTCGGGCAGTCCACTGAAGGCGTCTATCTGGCCCAGTTGCTGCTGACCTTCTCCGAACGCGACGAACGGACCCTCACCATCGAGGACCTCCAGAACGAAATCCGGAAACGACTCGTCGGTTACCCGGAATGCACCATCACCGTCACGCAACCGGCCATCATCGGCGGACAGAGTCAGGACATCGAACTGTTGATCGCCGGAGATGATCTGCAAGTCCTGAACCGTCTGGCGCTCGATACCCAAGCCCGAGCCGGCCGAATTCAAGGGGTCAAGGACATGGACACGACCGTTCGCCCCGGCAAACCCGAGATCGCCATCGTTCCCAAACGGCCCACGATGGCGGATCTGAACATCCCGGCGGTCAGCCTCGGAATGGCCTTGCGCGCCAACCTCGAAGGCATCGAGGCCGGCACCTTCAAACGCGGCGATCGCAACTACGACATCGTCGTCGAACTGGAGGACGAGCCGGGACGGGACCAGGTCGAGCAGTTCCTCTTCCCCGGGACGCCGGGCCAGCCGATCCTTCTGTCCAACCTGGCCGAAATCGAGGACCGCCTCGCACCCGTCCAGATCACCCGGCAGGACAAACGCCGCGTCACCAAGGTGTTCGCCAACCTCAAACCCGAGCTTGCGCTGGGCAACGCGGTCAAACAGATCACCCAGACGATCGATTCCGAGGTGCCTTTCCCGCCGGGTTACGACTACTGGTTTTCCGGCATGTACGAGCGAATGGCCGAGGCGGTCGCCGCCTTCGGCGAGGCGGGCCTGATGGCCATCATCCTGGTGATTCTGAGCCTTGCGGCGATCCTCGAATCGTACAAGCAACCCTGGCTGATCCTCGTGACGGTCCCGCTGGGCCTGATCGGCGTGATGTGGGCCCTGGCGCTGACAGGCGAAAGCATGTCGATCTTCGTGCTCATGGGCATGGTCATGATGGTCGGCATTGTGGTGAACAACGCGATCCTGATCGTGGACGGGTTCAACGTGCACGTTCGCGAGGGCGTTCCGCGCCACAAGGCGATGATCACCGCCTCTTGCGAACAGTTCCGCCCGGTCGTCATGATCACCCTGGCGGCGGTCCTGGGCATGCTTCCCCTGGCCGTGAGCAAGGGCATCGGAGCCGAGATGCGCGTCGGCGTGGGCAT
>JAAYVJ010000068.1 GCA_012517265.1 Planctomycetota bacterium
GGACGCGGGAGCGTCTGCGGCGGCTTCGTGAAGGCGTCCATCTTCTTTTGCGGAATCAGACGCGGATTGCCGCCCATGAAGTCGCCCAGGAGCTTGCCCTTGTCGCCGACGAACAGCATGCCTTCTTCCGGCAGGTCCTGGCCGTCTTCCTCCAGCTCAGCGGGCTTCGGGGGTCTCATGCCGCCGTCGTACCAGTGCACCGAGACGGGCGGCATTCCGTCCCGGGCGGGGAACTCGAAGTGAATCGTGCTCGCCTGCGGGAACGACACGGTGTTCACCTGCTTCTTCCACAGGAGGTCCACGATCGCCCAGTACTGGCTGGCCGAGGCCTCGACCGTCGTCGGGGTGCCGAGTTTGAGGATCTTCCAGATCTGGAAGAAGCTGTAATTGCCCATGTCGCCCAGCGCGCCGCTGCCGAAATCGCACCAGCCGCGGAAGACCGCGTGGGTGTAAGCCGGATGGTAGGGGCGCTGCGGGACGGGGCCCAGCCACAAATCCCAGTCGAGCCCCTTGGGCACTGGCGGCTTGCCCTTCGGCAGTTCGGTCATCCCCTGCGGCCAGAACGGACGCGAGGACCAGTTGTGCACCTCGCGAACGTCGCCGATCGCGCCGGCCGCGAGCCATTCCGCGATCGTCGCGGTCGAGCCGATGCCGGCCGAGCAGAACATGTGGGTGGCGGCGCCGGTCTTCCTGGCCGTGTCGCGGGAGAGCCTCGCTTCATAGAGCACGTTGGCGAGCGTCTTGTGCTGGATCACGTGTTTGCCGCGGTTCATCGCGGCCACCGCGATCGTGCCGTGCAGGTGCTCCGGCGTCATGATGTACAGCGCGTCGACGTCCTTCTCCTTGTCGAGCAGCTCCCGGAAATCGACGTAGGTGGAGCAGCCGCGATACTGCCCGGCGGGCGAATTCATGCCGTAGTAGGCCTCGACGATCTCCTGGCCCATTTTGCGTCCGCATCGGCAGCCCTTGTCGCCAGCGCCCCAATTGGGCTTCTTGAGGAACGCACGGACTTTGTCGCGGATCTCGTTTCGGCCCCACTCGACATAGTCGTAGCTGTCGGTGTTCGGGTCGCACACGGAGACGATCTTGAGCTCCTGCTTGGGCAGGGCCTCCATGAGCTGGCGAACGCCCTGCGTTCCCGCGCCGATGTAAGCGACGTTGATCTTCTCGCTCGGAGGGACCGCTTTCGACCCGGCCAGGACGTGGCTGGGCACGACGCTGAAGGTCAGGGCCGCGGTGGACGCGGCGGCGAGAAACTCGCGACGATCCAGAGCGTTCGTTCGAGAGGGGGCTTGCGGCTTCATGGCTCATTCTCCTTGTCTTGCAGGCGTTGTCAGACCGGGCTCGCACCCGACCGGAGCCTTCAGCTTACCGGTTCGGCGACACGCTGCAAAGAGGAAAAAGGCCGCGGCTCAATAGCGCGAGACGTTCATCTCGCCGGGGACGCCCGTGACCAGGTATACGACGCTCTCGGAGATGTTCGTCGCGCGGTCGGCGATTCGCTCGATATTGTGGGCCGCCCAGATCAGGTAGGTCGCCCGCGTGATGACCGAGGGGTTCTCGATCATGCGGTTGATCAGATCGTGATAGGCCTGATCGTTCAGGCGGTCAACTTCATCGTCCTCGAGGCAGATCTGCTGGGCCTTCTCGGCGTCGCGGTTGACGAAGGCTTCGAGGCTTCGGCGAAGCATGCTGACGGCCTTCTCGGCCATGGGAGGCAGGTAGATCAGGGGCCGGACTAGGGGCTGGTCGCCGTGCAGGAGGACGATCTTGCCGATGCCCTCGGCGTAGTCGCCGATCCGTTCGAGGTCCCGGACGATGCTCAACGTCGCGATGATCTCCCGCAGGTCGGAGGCCACCGGCTGCTGCAGGGCGATCAGATCGACGCATTTGTCTTCCAGGGCCCATCGCTGCTGGTTGACCTTGGCGTCGTTGTCGACGACCTTCTTGGCCGCCCGGGCATCCATATTCCCCAGGGCCTCGACGGAGCGGTTGACCGCATCGATCACCATCTCGCCCATGTGCAGGACGTCGCGTTCCAGTTCCTTGATTCGACTGTGAAACCCTTCTCTGGCCATGAACACTCCAGCATCTGCGATTCGCTATTTACGATTCGGGGCAGGGCCCGCGTCAAGGGAAAGCTGAAATCGTAAATCGTCAATTATCAACAATCAATCACCCAAAAGCCCCTCGAATATAATCTTCGGTCAGTTTCTCTTTGGGGTTCGTGAAAATTTGCTGAGTCTGGCCGAACTCGACGAGCCGGCCCAGATACATCAGGGCACAATAGTCCGAACAGCGGGCCGCCTGTTGCATGTTGTGGGTCACGATCACCAGGGCGTACTCCTTGCAGAGCACGCGAAGCAGCTCCTCGATCCGGAGCGTCGACATGGGGTCCAGGGCCGAACAAGGCTCGTCCAGCAGGATGATCTCGGGTCGGAGCATCAACACCCGGGCGATGCACAACCGCTGCTGTTGTTCGAGCGTCAGCGACAGGGCGCTGACGCCCAGCTTGTCCTTGAGATCATCCCAGAGCCCCACGTGCTCGAGACTCTCCTGGATGGTCCGCATAATATCGGCTTTCTTGCGCATCATATTGTGGATGCGAAGGCCGAACTTGAGGTTGTTGTAGACCGACAGGGAGAAGGGGTTGGGCCGCTGGAACACCATGCCCACCTTGCGACGCAGGGCGATCAGATCGGTGTCGCGGTCGAGGATGTTCTCGCCGTCGATCATGATCCGACCACGGACGTCGATATGCTCGATCAGGTCGTTCATCCGGTTGAAGCAGCGAAGCAGCGTGGACTTGCCGCAGCCGGACGGGCCGATGATGGCCGTGACATTCCGGGCGGGGATCTCGATGTTGACGTCCGTCAACGCGCGGAAGGGGCCGTAGTAGAGGTTGAGATCGATCGTTTTGACTTTTGCGTCGAGGGTCATAGCATTGATTATGGATTATGGACCATGGTGGATTGGAGAGGGTTCGCCGGCATTCCTTTCAACAATCCATCATCCTCAATCAATCCTCTCTATCCGAATCTCCCGGTAATGTAATCGTCCGTCCGCTTGTCCTTGGGCTTCGTGAAGAGCTGCTGGGTCGGGCCCAGCTCGACCAGTTCGCCCATGAGAAAGAACGCGCACCGCTCGCTGACCCGCGACGCCTGCTTGGTGTTGTTGGTCACGAGGATCTGCGTGTAGTCGGCCTTCAACTGCTGCATCGCGTCCTCGACCTTGGCCGTCGAGATCGGGTCGAGTCCCGAGCAGGGCTCGTCGTACAGGATGACGTCGGGGCCGACCGCCAGCGTCCTGGCGATGCACAGCCGCTGCTGCTGACCGCCGGAGAGTCGCACGGCCGGCTGGTCCAGGCGGTCCTTGACCTCCTCCCAGAGATAGGACTTCTTCAGCGCCTCCTCCACGATCCAGTCGACCTGCTCGCGATTCGTGATGCCGTGGACCTTCGGCCCATAGGCGACGTTCTCGAAGATCGTCACCGGCA
>JAAYVJ010000510.1 GCA_012517265.1 Planctomycetota bacterium
GCGGTCGTAGATGGAAGAACATGGTTCGACGGCATGATGGATGGAGAGCCTGTCCTGGTGGGCATTGGCGAAGGCGACCGCGATGTGGGACGGCGTGTACCGGCCCAGCAAGGGTGACGACGGCCGGTGGAGTTGTGCGTCCGCAGAGCGTACGCGCGACACAGTGACATGATAGTGTCCACCGCGATTCGAGATGCAGGATGTCGGGCCGATGGACGATAGAGCAAGACGACGTTGTGTTCTCCGACTTCGGGCATTGCACCTCGTGATTTCGGTTTCTCCGGCATCAAGTCGGATGGAAGGTCCTGTTGACCGGGGGATGCAAGGTCCATGTAATTGTTACTGGAGTATCTTGTGTCCCTTCCGGGGGGCGACTCGGTGGTGGCTGTTGTCTCGTGCTTCGGTCGGACATCGACGGTGGGCGTATCGCGCATATCGACGCCGCTGCGGAGCGGCACGACTGTTTCTCTTTCCAGGAGATGGTGCATGAGCAGAGGATTGGCATGTCCGGCTGTCGCCGTCGCGTTGAGTTCGTGCGCCGCGGCCGACGCCGGCTTGATCGGTTGGTGGACATTCGATGAGGGCAGCGGGACGGCTCGTACGCCTTCAAGGCCAGCGGCCCGACGCTGCGTTTCACCACCGCCGACCTCGTGGGGATCGACAGCATGGAATCGTACGCCGACGACGAAAGGGACCGGATCTACGAGTCCTGGATCGACGGCCTGACCACCGGCGAGAGCGGCTCGACCGTCGGCTGCCTGCAGGCCCCGTTCGCCGAGCGTGCGATCGTCCACGGCGGCAAGCAGTCGATGCCTTCATACTGCGACAACAGCAAGACACCCTACTACAGCCAGGCCGAGAGGGAGCTCGATTGGGTCCAGGACTGGACCGTCAACGGCCTGGACGGCCTGAGCCTGTGGTTCCGCGGCAATGCGGTTCGCTTCCTCGAGACCGCGTCCAACGCGATCACGATGAGCTCGACCAGCGGCGCGGTGGCGTTCCCGGTCTGGCTCAAGCGGGAGCGCAAGTGCAACGTCTTCACCGCCTCCTACTCCACGGACGGCAAGACCTGGACCTCGCAGGGCAACGCAGGCGGCCGCGATTCGCCCAACCCCGAGACCATCGTCATGTCCGGCAACGTCTGCGTCGGTCTGGCGGTCACGATCACCGAGTGGACGGAATGGAAGGTGCCGTTGAGCGGCATCAAGGGCATCAGCCTCTCGAAGGTCAAGGCCGTCGTCATCGGCGTGGGTGACCCCAAGAAGGCCCAGTCGACCGGCAAAGGCCGGGTCTACATCGATCACATCCGCGTGACTAGGCCGTAACATCGAGGTCTTCCCAGAAGCGATGAATCCGGGCCCCGCATCGCAAGGTGCGAACCTCGGCGTCTTTCAGGTCGTTTGCAGGGCAGGCCCCCACGCCTACCCTGCGTGTGCCTGCCGGCACAATTGTGGACTGGGGCGCCGCAGGGAAATATCGTTGCAGGAGCGTCACAGAACCCTTGCACGACCCGGGGGCATGAGGGTAGAATAAAAGCACTGCCGAGTCGGAGTCGGGCCGGCATCGGCGGAGACTGTTTCATCCGGTAGTAAGGAGTATGCGCATGAGCCGCC
>JAAYVJ010000511.1 GCA_012517265.1 Planctomycetota bacterium
CCCTTCGATTGGGAATTCGAGTCGTTTCCCCGAAATCCCGTCGCGGTCGACGCGATTCCGGACATCGGTGAGAACCAGCAGATCGTCTTCACGGAGTGGCCGGGCCGCTCCCCCGGCGACGTCGAGGACCAGATCACCTATCCGCTCACGACGGCTCTTTTGGGCATTCCCGGGATCAAGACCATTCGCAGCACGTCGATGTTCGGCTTTTCCTCGATCTACGTCGTCTTCGAGGACTTCTCGTTCTTCGAGAGGCTGATCCAGGGCAAGGATTTCTATTGGACTCGCAGCCGCGTGCTCGAAAAGCTCAGCAGTCTGCCCGAGCGCACGCTGCCGGAAGGGGTGCAGCCGACCCTGGGGCCCGACGCGACGGCGCTGGGCCAGATCTTCTGGTACACGCTGGAGGGACGCGATCCGCAGGGGAACGTCACAGGCGGCTGGGATCTGGAGGAGCTTCGGACCATCCAGGATTGGCAGGTGCGGTTTGCCCTGCGATCGGCCTCGGGGGTCAGCGAGGTGGCCTCCGTGGGCGGCTTCGTGCGGGAGTACCAGATCGACGTGGACCCCGACGCTATGCGGGCGTACAAGGTCGGCATCGACGAGGTGTTCGATGCGGTGAAGCGGTCCAACATCGACGTGGGGGCCCAGACCATCGAGCTCAATCGCGTGGAGTACCTGATCCGAGGATTGGGCTTCATCAGGAGCGTCGAGGACATCGAGAACAGCGTCATCAAAACGAACGAGAACATCCCTGTGCTCGTCCGGAACGTCGCGAAGGTGACGCTGGGGCCTGAACCCCGGCGGGGTGCTCTGGACAAGCAGGGTGCCGAGGCGGTGGGCGGCGTGGTCGTGGCCCGCTACGGGGCGAATCCCCTGGCCGTCATCAAGGACGTCAAACGAACGATCGCAGAACTCGCTCCGGCCTTGCCCGCCAAGGTGATCCTCACCGATCCTCGCATTGCGGTGCAGGAAGTCGAGAGTTTTGCGGAGCGTCACGGCTTCGACGCGCGCCAGGGCGCCGGATTGAACCAGACTGCGTGGCTGGAGTACCTGCGCGCGACCCCACAGACGCAATGGCCCGCCTGGCTGACGCGAAGCCAGGTTTGCATTGTGCCGTTCTACGACCGCACGGGGCTCATCTACGAGACGCTGGGCACTCTCAACGACGCGATCTACCAGCAGATTCTGGTCACCGCCATCGTGATTGTCATCATGGTGATGCACCTTCGCAGCAGCATCATGATCAGCGCCGTGATGCCCCTGGCCGTGCTGGGCTCCTTCATTGCCATGAAGGCGTTCTCCGTCGATGCCAACGTCGTGTCGCTGGCCGGCATCGCCATCGCCGTCGGCACGATCGTGGACATGGGCATCGTGATCTCCGAGAACATCCTGAAGCACCTGGCCGAGGATCCCCCGGACATGCCCCGTGCGGAGGTGATCCACCGTGCCGCCGCGGAGGTGGGCGGTGCGATCCTGTCGGCCGTGGCCTCGACGATCATCAGCTTCATTCCGGTCTTCTTCATGACAGGAGCCGAAGGCAAGCTGTTCAAGCCTTTGGCGTTCACCAAGACCTTCGCGCTGTTCGCTTCGATTGTGATCGCCCTGACGATCATTCCGCCTGTGGCGCATCTGGTCTTCTTCCCTCGTCCAATCAGGGGACGGTCTTCGCGGGCGATTCTCTATCTGGCCATGATCGCGGCGGCCGTGATGGTGGGATGGATGCTCAGTTGGCCGGTGGCCGCGGTTCTCATCGCATTCGCCCTGTACCAATTGCTCAAGGGCGTGCTTCCCGAGCGAGCTAGGGCCCTCGCGCCTCATGCGGCCAACATCGCCGCTCTGGTCCTGGTCGGGCTGTTGCTCACGCTGGACTGGGAGCCGTTGGGACCGCAGAAGGGCCTCGTGCGGAATCTCCTCTTCGTCGGCGGTCTGATCGGCGGCCTGATGGCGTTCATCCTGCTCTTCGAGCGGTTCTATCCGCACATTTTGCGGTGGTGTCTCCATCACAAGATCGCGTTTCTCTCCGTCCCGGCGGTGATCGTGGTGCTGGGCGCGACGATCTGGCTTGGCTTCGAGCGGGTGTTTTCGTTCGTGCCGCAAGAGTTTCGGGACGGTCGGTTGTGGGCTTCCGCCCGGCACGCGTTCCCTGGGCTGGGGAGGGAGTTCATGCCGCCGCTGGATGAAGGCTCGTTCCTGTACATGCCCACGACGATGCCGCACGCTTCGATCGGCGAGGCCCTGGACGTCCTGCAGAAGCAGGATGTCGCGATCGGGGCGATTCCCGAGGTGGAGTCCGTGGTGGGCAAGATCGGTCGGGTGGAATCGGCCCTGGACCCGGCGCCCGTCGGGATGATTGAGACCATCATCAACTACAAGAACGAGTATGTGGTTGATGAGGATGGTCGGAGAGTCTCCTTCCGATACGATCCCGCGGCAGGCCAGTACCCGCGCGACCCGAACGGCCGGCTGATCCCGGATCCGCACGGCAGGCCGTACCGGCAATGGCGAAGCCACATTCACTCGGCCGGCGACATCTGGCAGGAGATCGTCCAGGCCGCGGAGATCCCCGGCACGACCTCCGCCCCTCAACTTCAGCCTATCGCCGCCAGGGTGGTCATGCTTCAAAGCGGCATGAGGGCCGCAATGGGGGTCAAGATCAAGGGCCCGGATCTGGCGACGATCGAGCGAGTGGGCCTGGAGATCGAGCGGATGCTCAAGGAAGTTCCCAGCATCGATCCGGCCACGGTGATCGCCGACCGGATCGTGGGCAAGCCATATCTGGAGATTGTGCCCGATCGGCAGGCTCTCGCGCGTTACGGCGTGCCCATTGAGCGGTTCCAGGACGTCCTGGAGGTCGCGGTCGGCGGCATTCGGGTGACGACGACGGTGGAAGGCCGCCGGCGTTTCCCTGTGAGGGTCCGCTATCAGCGGGAGTTGCGGGACAGCATCGAAGCCCTGGAGCGGGTGCTGATTTCCTCTGCGGATGGGGCTCAGATCCCCCTGATTCAGGTGGCTCGGATTCAGTACGTGCGCGGACCGGAAATGATCAAGAGCGAGGACACCGCTCTGGTGGGCTACGTGCTGTTCGACAAGATCGCGGGTGTTGCCGAAGCGGACGTCGTGGATGCCGCCGATCGACTCCTCCGGGAGAAAGAGGCCTCCGGGCGGTTCGTGCGGCCCGCGGGCGTGACGATCGCGTTCGCCGGAACGTATGAAAATCAGCTCCGCGCCGGCCGCACGCTTCGAGTGCTCGTGCCGCTGTCGTTGTTCACCATCTTCCTGGTTCTGTACATGCAGTTTCGCAGCGTGCCGCTTACGATGCTCGTGTTCGTCGGCGTGATGGTCGCCTGGTCGGGGGCGTTCTTGTTGATCTGGCTGTACGGCCGCGACTGGTTCCTGGACTTCAGTGTTTTCGGCTCGAACCTGCGGGACTTGTTCCAGGTGCACCCGATCAACCTGAGCGTCGCGGTGTGGGTCGGATTCCTCGCGCTGTTTGGAATCGCCGACGACGACGGCGTGGTCATGGGGACATATCTGCGGCAGAGCTTCGATCGCACGAATCCGCAGACGATAGAGGAGATTCGCGAAGCGACCGTCCAGGCGGGCAAACGCCGGGTTCGGGCTGCCTTGATGACCACGGCCACGACCATCCTGGCCCTGATCCCCGTGTTCACCTCGACCGGACGAGGCTCGGACATCATGGTTCCCATGGCCATTCCCTCTTTCGGCGGCATGACGATCGAGATCCTCACCATGCTGATCGTGCCTGTGCTGTTCTGCTGGATCCAAGAAGGCCGTCTGCGGCGGGCCCGCCGCGGCGAATTGGCCTCAATGGAATAAGGTCGCGTTTGCCGGTTCATGGCTTGGCGGCGTCCGTCGGCGGCGGATCTGCCGTCTTCTTCTTAGAGCCTATCCGAATAACCCTTGATCTGCCGATATACCTCTGGGGGTCATGGTGGCCCCGGAAGGAGATCAAGGATGAGCAACAATCGGTATCGAGTGTCCGATGAACTGTGGGAGCAGATCGTACCCTTGCTGCCCA
>JAAYVJ010000512.1 GCA_012517265.1 Planctomycetota bacterium
GGCTCTCCTCTGGGCGTTGTGTCGTTCGCCTGCGTCAAGAGCCACCGGGAATGGTCCGAGGAATTGGTGCAGCGACTGCGTCTGGTGGGGCAGATCTTTGCCAACGCGATCCTGCGCGGCCGCGCCGAGGAGGCCCTGCGCGCCAGCGAGACACGGTTCCGCAGCCTCGTCAAGGCGGTGCCTACAGGAATCGCGCTCCTGTCGAACCGCGTCATATTGGAGGTGAACGACCGCATTTGCGGGATGACCGGATACTCACGGAGGGAACTGATTAACCAAGAGGTGCGGATGCTCTACCCTACTGAGGAGGAGTACGAGCAAGTCGGTCAGGTGGCCTATCGTGACATCCGGGAGCGAGGCCACGCGACGATCGAAACCCGTTGGCGTCGCGGGGACGGCGGCATCATCAACGTGGTGCTCAACGGCACGCCTCTGGATCAGAGCGATTTGTCCAAAGGATTCACGTTCGCGGTTCTGGATGTCACCGAGCGAAAGAAGGCGGAGGAGGCGCTCAAGGAGAGCGAACGGCGGCTTCGGACCCTGATGACCAACCTGCCCGGCATTGCGTACCGCTGCCCCGATGTGGCGGGCTGGCCCTTTGAATTTGTCAGCGATGGATCCATGGCTTTGACCGGGTACACGCCGGAGGAACTCACCGGTGGCGGAGGCGTCCTCTACGGCGACTTGATCCATCCTGACGATCAGCAGAGGGTGTGGGACACCGTTCAGGACGCGGTGCGTCGAAACGTGTCCTTCGATCTGGAGTACCGCATCCGCGCCAAGGATGGGACCGAAAAATGGGTGTTCGAGCGAGGAGGTCCGGTACCGTCTTCGCAAGACGGATTCCCGTTCCTGGAGGGGTTCATTATGGACATCACCCAGCGCAAGCAGGTCGAGGAGGCGCTGCGGGCCTCCGAGGAGAACTACCGCCAGATCTTCAACGCCGCGAATGACGCGTTCCTGATTCACGATCCCGTCAGCGGCGACGTCCTGGACGCCAACAAGACGGCGATGGAGACCTACGGATGCACGTACGAGGAGATGCGACATCTTCGTGCGGGGGGCGCGGGAACGGGCGAACCCCCGTACACCCAGGAGGAGGCCCTGGCGAGAGTTCATCGGGCGGTGGAGGAAGGGCCTCAGGTTTTCGAATGGCTCTCGCGCAAGAAGAGCGGCGAGACCATCTGGGAAGAGGTGAATCTCAGGACCGCGACTATCGGCGGGAAACGGCGCGTGCTGGCCGTGGTGCGCGACATCACCGACCGCAAGAAAGCCCAGATGGAGGCCCAGCAACATCTGGCGGAACTGACTCGGGCCTGGCACGCCAACATGCTGGGCGAGATGGCCACCGAACTCGCCCACGAGCTGAATCAGCCGCTGTGCGCCATCGTGAACTACTCACACGGCTGTCTGCGCCTGGCTCGACGCGAGGGGTATTCCGTGGAGACCGTGAAGGACTCGATCGAGCGGATCGCCGTCCAGGCACAGCGGGCGGCCGACATCCTCAAGCGGATCCGCGGCCTGATCGCCAAGCACGAGCCCATGCGCGCCACCGTGGATCTCGCAAGCGTGTTGGCCGGGGCCGTGAACATGGTCAAGGATGAGGCGGTCAAAAACAACATCGCGATCGTCTCCCGATTGAGTGCCGATCTGCCGATGGTCCGGGCGGATCGCGTCGAGATCGAGCAGGTCGTGCTCAACCTCATGAGAAACGCCATCGAGGCGATGAGCGATCCGCAGATCGCCCGGCGGTGCCTGACCATTTCGGACCGTCTGATCGAATTCCGCAAGATCGAGATCTCGGTGGCGGACACGGGCCGGGGAGTTCCCCCGGAACTGTCGGACAAGATTTTTGAATCGTTCTTCTCAACGAAATCCCAGGGGCTCGGGGTCGGACTGTCCCTGAGCCAGCGGATCATCGAGGCTCACGGCGGCCGGCTCTGGGTCGAATCGGACGGTCGGTCCGGCGCCACATTCAGATTCACCTTGCCTGTCAAAGAAGGAGGCACCCATGGAGAAGGATAATCCCGTAGTGTTCGTCGTCGACGACGATGAGGCCATCTGCGAGTCCTTGCGTCTGTTGATCGCCGACATCGGACTGGAGGTTCGGACATTCACCAGCGCCCGCCAGTTCCTGGAGGAGTACGACCCTTCGCATCCGGGTTGTCTCGTTCTGGACGTCCGGATGTCGGGCATCAGCGGCCTGGAACTCCAGGCCCGACTCAACGAGATGGGGGTTCACATCCCGACGATCATTATCACGGGCCACGCGGATGTGCCGATGGCCGTGGAGGCGATGAAGGCCGGGGCCACCGACTTCATCGAAAAGCCTTTCCGAGACCAGGTTCTGCTCGACAGCATTCAGAAGGCCGTCGATCTGGACCTGCGGGTCCGTCGCCAGCGGCAGGAGCACCAGGATATCCAGTCGCGCATCCAGCTTCTGACCCAGCGGGAGCGGGAAGTCATGGACCGCCTCGTGGCCGGCAAGAGCAACAAGAACATTGCGTTCGATTTGGGCATCAGCCAAAAGACGGTCGACTTCCACCGCGCCAACATCCTGGACAAGATCGGGGTCAGCAGCGTCGTCGAACTCGTCCGCCTCACGCAGAAGGCCGGCGGCGGCCAACTATAGCATACTCGGCCACAACTCTTATATGGACTAGCCAAAACCTGGGTGGTCCTGGGTTTTGGCCTGCAAGTGTTCCGCGTTTGCTGAACGTCTACCATTTCCCACAAGGAGAGTCCCCATTAATCCGGGGTGCCGGATATTCGATTATATGGGTGACCACTCGCGATGCGTGGCCGAGGAGTGTCGCGGGAGGGGTGTCTTTGTCAAGGAGAAAGGTTGGGTCGAGTGTGCCGGGATCTGGCAGTGTTGTCAGGTCCTCCGCAACGAAAGCGACTGCAAGAGACTGGCACTTTCGACCCCTGTGGAATGATGCTGTTGTCCGTGCGGCGGGCGGGCGGCCCAAACCCCTGTCGGCGGCTCTGGACAGCAGCGTCGTTCCCGTCTTCTCGCCGTGCCGCTGCAGGCACGAGCCTGGAGTGTGGTGGGACCGGCTGGGGGCAGCCGTTTCGCCGTGAGTGCGAACGTCCTGTGATTGTTGAGATCCGGTGGTACTTCATGCAACCCAAGAAACCGATGCTGCTTGTGGAAAGCCCTGAGGCCGACATGCCCGCGACCAGACGCGCTCTGGACAATCTGGGCATCGACGAACGCGTGCTCTGGACGGCCGTGCCGGAGGCGTTCGCGTATCTGAAGGGTCACGGGCAACAGAGGCCGTGTGTGGTGCTTCTGAGCGTGGATGAATCCGGCGATCGGCTGGCGACTCTGCGGACGATCAAGCAGGACGATCAGCTCAGGAGCATACCGGTGGTGGTTCTCGGGCCTTCCGGCAATCGCGACATGGTCGATGAGAGTTTCGGATTGGGAGCGGCCGGCTACATGGGCAAGTCCGAGGATAGTCAGGAACTCTGTGCGACGATGCGGACGCTCTACCAATACTGGAGCCTCAGCGAACTTCCCAAGTAGGCCCCCGAGACGGCACGAACCACCGCGCGAGCCGGCGGCCTCTACGACGCTCTTCTGATCCAGCGGAACCGGAACGTGTCACGGAGCCTGTCGGTGAACCGCACTCCCATCTGTTGGGTGCTCGTTCGGTACTCATGCTTCCTCAGGTCACTTGCGCAGACGCGGCGCCTCCGGCGCGGCAGAAGTCCCGCCAATATGGCCCCGACCAAGCCCAGCCAGACAGCGGTCGGTCCCGGCCGTCGGGTCGAAGCCCTCCGCATGCTCAGTCTCGGGCGACGGGTCGTCACCTGTCACCTCTGCACCGCCATTGCGACGGCGCCCAGCAGTTCGGCGCCGGTCCGGTTCATCGCATCGCGAGTCCCGAAGAGCTGGTGCCGATCCAGGATTTCCGGGTTCTCCCGGTAGTATCGCTCGACGGCGCCGACGCCTCCTTCGGCCGGCCCGGCGGTACGGTAGCCGCCTTCGAGGAGCCATGAACTGACGCCCTCGTCATGCTCGGCCGGGTAGATCATCGCCACGGCGTACCGGCCCTGTGCGTACCTGGCCAGGTGCACCTTCGCCCGGCAGGGTGGCAGCGATCGCACCGCCAACGCCACCAGACGCTTGAAGTCGTCCTTCGCCGTCGCCTCGTCCGCGGCGTAAAAGAACATGCCGGCTTCAAGCTGGAATCTCTCGGCGGGCACGCCCTTGAGCTCCAACCGTCCGTCGGGATACGCGCGGTGGATCTTGTACACTTTGCCTTGGCCGTATCGCTCGCTTTCCAGCAATTCGGCAACCTCCTCCGCAGTGAATCCAACGCCTGCGTGGTCGCCGAAGTCGAAGACGTACAGCCCTTCGTATCGATCGGGTTTTTCCAGTTTCGGTAGCTTCATAGGGGTATTATACGTCGTCTCGTCGCACCGTGCATACCTTTTTTGCGGCCCACATGTGCGGATTGTGCTCGTCCTGGCGACTGGGTTTGTGCACACGCAATGCAGTTGTCTCTCACGGCCGTCTGTGCTACCATGCCGCAACCGCTTGCACGCGGGATCACGAAAGATTGGCAATGCATTGGCTTCGATACACCCGTTCGATTGTCCTGGTGGGCGCGCTTCTGGTCGGCATCTCCGGATGCCGTCCGGCGACCTTTCTTGCCAGCGCGGCTATAAGCCAGAAAGCGCAATGGCGGACGTCCGGCGACGCGCCGGGGGAGTGGACCTTCAAGGGGCTGGATCCGAGCGTGTCGCCGCGGATCCGCCCGGGTTCCTACGCTACGGCGACCCACAGTGTGCATTTCGTGGATGCTGCGAATCTCGGGCCGCACAGCTATCGGTTCCTCTGGTCGGAACGCAACGGGATCGCCTACACGTGCCGCGCAGGGCACATCGACATCGCACATACGCGTAAAGCGGCCGATTGGACAGGGTATCTGGCCGCAGTGACGCTGCGACACTTGGAGCAGGGCCGGACCAGCTTCCAGTTTCGCATGCGGGAGCCTTCGATGTGCTTTGTCACGCTGGCATTCCCTCCCGGCTGGGACCGCCTGGACGACGACGACCGCGAGCAGATTGCGCGCGATGTCGCCCGACAGCTCGGCCAGTACCTCGCCTTCACGGCGCTGACTTGGCACGAAATCCTCACGTGCTTTGGCTATCGACCCAGGCCGCACGTGTCGGAATTCCCCTCCGCGTTCTCGTGGGAGGACACCTATTCGAACCTCCTTGGGGTGCACATCGCCGGAGCGGCTCTCCAGGAACAGACCCTTTCCTTCAACGAAGCGGTGACGGCGGCGCTCGATCGACAGCTCAGGGATCTGGGCGGGCAGCCGGCCGAAGTGGCCAAGCGAGCCGCCCAGTCCCAGCGAGGGCGATGGTATTCCAAGAGGTGGCTTGCAACCGTGATCTACAAGAGAAACTTCGACTTGGGGTTGGACGATGGATTCGTCACGCCGTGCCTGGTTCCCGGTGTGAGCGTTTGCGAGGGGCAGGAAGCGTTGCCCCTGGCGGTGCCCACCTTGCAGGCTCTCGCCCGCTACGGGTTCTCGGTGCACGTGGAGATCGAGCCCCGGGTTTGGGAGCAGAAGAAGATCCTGGCGGCCCTTGAGGCCGAAGGGTGTCCGCCGGCCGAGCGTCTCGATCCGACGATTCACTTTCCGTTCCTTCTGCGGTACTGCGAGAGCCACATGGATCTGGTGGACTGATATCCGGATGAGCCTTGTGTTTGAGGACCGTCAATACGCCAGCATGCGTGCCAGCTCCTTGTAGCCGTCGAGCAGGAGCACGGTCAGTTGGTGATGGAGGCGCAGGCCGACGAGCCGTCTCTCATAGGTTTCTCTCTCCGCGGCGATCGCGTCGATCTCCCTTGCCCACGACGCCCATCCGGCGTCCGACCCGCAAGTTCGGAATCTGTCCTTCATGCCGTTGTGGTTGATGTGGAATGCGATCTTGATCGCGCGAAGCGCCAGTGGGTCTTCCAACAACGCCGGGCGAATTCCCGCCAATCGGCCCAGAAGATCGGCCTGCTCCCGCCGGACACGCTGCACATATCGCTCTGCCTCTTCGATGGACCGCAAACGATATCCGTGTCTTTTGAGATCTGCTTGGAGGTTATTCGTAATGGTCTCGCCGGTGTCCTGTGCGATGTAGTCGAGACTGCCGTCGCAATACTGGGGATCATAGCGTGCGCGCAGGTCCGTTGCGAACTCAAAGCAGGCCAGGAACATCCTGTCGAGGGTCGCACAAGCCGAATCGTAGTCGTTGCCCAGAGCCGCACGCACGATGGATCTTCGCTCGGTCAGGATGTCGTCCGCGGACCCGGGAAAGGCGTCCAGCCAGGGGGCGGTTTCCTGCCCGGGCCAGAGGAACGCCTGGGAGTTGAACACGTCGGTGCCGTACTTGGAGTTCAGACGCTGTACCGCCTGGCCGACGCCGGTCGCGATCCGTCGGGTGACCAGGAAGAACCACCACCGTGCGGCCAGCGACGCCGGGAGCTGTTTGAGGCGGTCCATCCAGGTGAGCCCAGCCGCCTTCTGAACATCGGCCAGCAGCGAATTGCCGGCATATTGCTGGGCGAGCTTGGTGTCGCCGCGGTCGAAGTACCCTCCGTCGCAGAGGTCTTCATACAGATTGAGCCGAAAGCCGACCGTGTGGGCCTGGCTGCACTGGGGCAGGGCGTGGTGCAACGCGTAGAGGGAAGAGATGAGGAAGCCTTCCCGCGATTTCTCCTGGATGTGGCCAATCGCACGCTCGCAAAGGACCGCCATCGCCAAAGCGTCCTGGTCCGCCTGGCCGCCGACTTCCAGCCGTGTGAGCACGTCGCGATCCCAGACGCTGATCTGTCTACGGATGTAATCGTGAAGATCTCGGACCTCCTGCTGCTCGGCCTGCCGTTCCTGGGGGCTGTAGCGGATCGCCGACTCGTAGAAGAACACCTTGTCCCAGAGGGCGTTCAGATGCGCGGGGATCTGGGATTTGCGGTAATCCTCCATGAGGTTCAGATCGCACGCCTCCGCGACCGTCACCCACTTGGCCGAGAGCACCGCCGGCACGAAACGGATCGCCATGCCCAGACCCAGCAGGCCGCCTCCGACAACAACCGGTGCGACCAGGGCCTCCAGACCGGAGAAGCCGGGAAGGCCAAGCCGGTTGGACAGGTAACCGGAGGACATGATTCCGGCCGTCCAGAACGTGGCTTTGGGGCTGGCTCGCATGATCAGAGTGCCGAGCCGGGACAGCAGATCGTTTGCGTAAGCCAGCCGCAGGAAATCCTTGGGCAACTTTCGCCACGATTGCCTGGCCCTTCGTATGACGAACGGTCGCATGGTCTCTCCAATGCCTCGATCCGCACTACGCTCCATTCTCCTGTCACGACGGACCCAACCTGTGCCCGTCCTGCTAGAGTCCGGCGCCGGACGGCACTCGTTATATCACGCCGCCGCTCGGATGACCAGTGACCGCCTCCTGAGCGGCAAGGCAGAGGTACGCCGCGATTGGCATCCCTGTATTCGCATGCTGGCTAATGCCGGGTGATATTGCGGTAACTTCTTCTCAGAACGGTGGTAACGTAGAGAATCCTGTTGAAACGGGGTCCGAGAATCTGGTATAGATAGAAGTGACCTGTACCTGCAATTCGCATTCTCACAAAAACCGAGTCCGCGGTGACTCGAACGGAATGGAGGTCGTGAGGCATCGTGTAACAGGCGGAACACGCCAAGGAGTGTCTTTGCGCGCCGTGTGCTGCGTCTCCGTTCCGGACTATTCCCACGTTCTTAGATTGAGGAGGACGAACATGTGCAGAAAGTTGGTAATGTTGATCTCCATCCTGGCTGTGACTGCCTCGGCGCAGGCGGCCGGATTCAGTGACAATTTTGACACGCCGTTCAATTACCTGACCGACGGCCTGGGCGCCTATTCGGGCGCGCTGGTCGCTGGTGTCAACGCCCTGGATGCCTCCATCAGCCGCCCCGGCGCGCTGTACATGGAAACCACGGGCGCCAGTTGGGACCCGGGTCCGGGCCCCATGCTCTATGTCGACGTCACGGGCGATTTCGTTGCGACCGTGAAGGTCGTCGATTTCGCCGGCACGCTGGCCCAGCGCGTCTTCCACAATGACTGCGGCATCGTCGCACGTGATCCGGCCGGCGCCGAGGGGACCGAGAACTGGGTCACGATGAACTACTTCCCGACTTGGACGGCCTTCATCGCCCGCAACACCGTCAACAGCGTCCGCGCTGAGATCGGTGCGACGACCGGCACCTGGCTGGGCGTCGACACGTTCGCTCTGGTTGCTCAGTACCCCTATATCCAACTGGAGCGCAAAGGCGCCGACTTCTTCTTCCGGATCAGCGCCGACGGCGTCACGTTCCTGCCTCTGACCAAAGAAGGCGGCATCTATGACGGCACGCAGACCCCGCTGGTCGTGAACCGGCCCGACATGCCCGAGACGCTGCAAGTCGGCCTGATCAACGCCACCTACGACGTGACCACCGGCTACGTCGCGTTTGACGACTTCAGCATTGAGACGCCGGTCGTGTCCAAGGGCAACGTCATCCTGGTGACCGAGAACCGCGACGTGGACGCCGACGGCGTCCGCGACGACAAGGGCCTTGAGGACTTCCTGGTCGCCGAAGGCTACACCGTGGACGTTCGGCCGGACTACTGGATCACGATCGACGCGAACAAGGTCGCCGAGCTCAACGCCGCGGATCTGGTCGTGATCAGCCGCTCGACCACCAGCGGCAACTACAACACCGCCGAGAAGATCGCCGCCTGGAACGCGATCACCACGCCCACCATCAACATGACCGTGTACCTGACGCGGAACAGCCGATGGAAGATGGTCAACAACGCCACGATCGCCAACATCGCCCCCAAGATGATGCCCGTCGATCCGAATCACCCGGTGTTCGCCGGGGTTGAGCTGGATCCGAACGGCCTGGTCGCCCTGGACGCGACGATCGGCACCGGCCAGACCTCGTTCCTCCAGACGCTGGACATGGGCAACGGCACGCTGATCGCCAAGGGCGTCGGCGACTACGCCTGGATCGCCGAGTGGCCGCGGGGCGTGGAGTACTACGCCGGCGCCGGTCAGTTCGCCGGCGGCAAGCGGATGATGTTCGTGGCCGGCACCCAGGAAGTCGGCGCGACGCCGCAGGGCGCCTTCAACCTGACAGAAGTCGGCAAGCAGATCTTCAGCAACGCCGTGGCCTACATGATCGCCCGCACGCCGATTGCCGTGCCGGTCGAGAACGCCAGCTTCGAGTTGCCTGGCACAGCCAAGATCAAGGGCTGGAACGGCGAAGGCGTCGCCGGTACCCCGGCTGTGGACGTTCCTGGCTGGAGCAGCGACACCGTCGTCGCGGATTCCGGCGTGGAAACCGGCTACAGCGCCACGGATGGGCAGTGGACGGCCTTCCTGAAAGGCGCGGATCCGTCCGTCTGGCAGTTGACGAACTACATCATCGATGCCGAGGATGTCTTCGAGCTGCAGGTGGATGCTCGGAGCACTTGGCAGGGCAAGACGCTGCGGATCATCCTTTTCTACGATGAAGAAGGCATCCGCATCCCGGTGGCCTTCGTCGATGCAACGGTCGCGGACGCCATGCAGACCTTCTCCCTGGTGTTCGACGCCAAAGAGGCTCCCGATGCCGTGGGCAAGAAGATCGGCATCGAGTTCGACAACGTCACAACCACCGGCGACAGCTGGATCGGTCTGGACAACGTTCGTCTGACCGACCTGGAAGGGCGCTGACATGCGCCGGCCGTTCTGAACGGCTATCGAGTTTGGACAAGACGGGGCTCCTCCCTTCGCGGGAGGGGCCCTGTTTGCTTCTGGAGGCGGGACGGGGGACGGCAAAAAGCAAGAAAAGTGGGGACTTCATTTGCAGCTCAATGTCGCGGTTGATATGATAACCATGAAACTACAGGCGGGCCTGCGACGGAGTTGGCAGGACTGGATGCTCCGAAGGGGTGCTTGCCAGCGGCGCAGGGACGGCTATAATCGGACGCGTCGCGAACAGGGAACGATGTCAGTTGCGAGGAATTCACTTGGCGTCGAACGTCTATTTCATCAAGGCGTCGGTTGACGAGGGCGAGCGGGCGATTTCGCGGAAGGCCGTGGCCTTGTTTCGGGCCGGCGGATTCGAGTGTTGCTTTCGCAAGAACGACTTCACGGCGGTGAAGGTCCACGTGGGCGAGGACAAGAACACCACGTACATCAAGGCCCCTTGCCTGAAGGGGCTGGTCGATGAATTGATTCGGCTGGAGACCAAGCCGTTCATCACCGACACCAGTACCCTGTACACCGGCCGGCGTCACAACGCCATCGACCACGCGGTTCTGGCGGCCGAGCGGGGTTTCGGCGTCGAGGGGCTGGGCGCGCCGTTCATCGCGCCCGACGGGCTTTTCGGCACGGCCGAGACCTCGGTGCGGATCGACGGGGAACTGGACCGGGAAGTATCGATTGCGGCCGACATTGTCCGATGCCAGTCGATCCTCTCGATCGCTCACTTTACTGGTCACTGCGCAGCCTGCGCAGGGGCCACCCTCAAGACGTTGGGGATGGGCTGCGCCAGCCGCAAGGGCAAGATGCGCCAGCATTCGGCTCTCAAACCGCAGGTCAAGGCAGGGCGATGCGTTCGTTGCGGCGAGTGCCATCGCCACTGTCCGGCCGACGCGATCTCCCTCGACGAGGTTCAGGCGCACATCGACCAGGAC